>CAYTVP010000030.1:19331-20157 GCA_964441675.1 uncultured Solibacteraceae bacterium
GGCCTAGCTGCGCAAGCGGCTGGGCGACTTGGGTCATCGTCTGCGCCAAAGGCAACTCTTCCGGCTTCATCGGCGAAAACTCGGCGAGCTGCTTTTCGAGCTCCTTGTAGCGCGCCTTGGCGTCGCCTTTCAACCGCCCGGCAACAGCCGAGTCAGAAAAAGTAATCTGCGGCATGGCCTTCAGTGCCATCTGCCACTGAAAGGGATTGCGGTCGTCCGGAGCCATTTTGATGATTTCCTGGATCTCGGATGGAAAACGCGAAAGCCGCTCCTCGTAGAAGCTCTCCCGGGCCGGCTCCAGCATCTCGTCCATTTGGCCGCGGATTCCGGCGGTGGCTTCTTCCCACTTCGCCAGTTTCGCCTGATAGGTATCGCGCGCCGCCTCAGAGCTAAGCGTCACATCGTCATTGATGCGCGTATTCGAAAAGAATGCCTGAAGGCGATAGTAGTCCTTGTGCAGGATCGGATCGAATTTGTGATCGTGGCATCGTGCGCAAGCAACGGTCAAACCCAGAAAGGCATAGCCGACCGTGTCGGTGATGTCGTTCAACAACTCCTGCCGCCGCTGCATCAAGTTAGCGGCGTTCGATTCATCGGGGAAATTACGATTGAACCCCGTTGCCACCAGGGCTTCGGCGTCACCTGGATACAGCTCGTCACCGGCGATCTGTTCCTTCATGAAACGGTCGTACGCCTTGTCTTCGTTGAAACTACGGATCACATAGTCGCGGTAACGCCAGATGTTGGGCCGTGTTTCGTCCGCCTTGAACCCTTCCGAGTCGGCATAGCGCGCCAGATCCAGCCAGTGTCTGGCCCAACGCTCTCC
>CAYTVP010000031.1:0-19863 GCA_964441675.1 uncultured Solibacteraceae bacterium
CGATTCCAAGGCGCCTTGAAACGGATTCGCGGCGAAGCGGGAACGTCGCTTTACGATGCCATCCGGTTTGCCGCGGCAGATCTTGAAACTCGCGACGGCCGCAAAGCGATCGTGATCGTCACTGATGGAGGGGATACGACATCAGGCAACACCTTTCATGATGCGCTGCGTTCCGCGCACCTGGCTGAAGCAGTGCTGTACCCGATTCTGGTGGTGCCTATCGAAAGTGACGTTGGCAGGAACATTGGCGGCGAAAATGCCCTCACTTCGTTAGCATTCGGAACCGGCGGGCGCGTCTTTCAGGCAAGCCTCGGAAAAGCTCTCGACCAGGCGTTCGAGGACATCCTGACTGAATTGCGAACACAGTATTTGCTGGCTTATTATCCGAAAAATCTACCCAAACGGTCCGGTCCGTTTCGGGAGATCCGTATTCAGGTTTTGGGAGAAAATGGCCAGGAAACCGGAAAATTGCGGGCGCTTGCCCGCAGCGGATACTATGAAGAGTCTGGCTCTTCCAAGTAACTTCGTCCGATATGAGCAAATCGAAAACGCGTGCCCCCGAGCAAACTTTTGAAGAAACCCGCTATCTCAAGAAGTTGAGTGAGGAGCAGAGTCCTGTTTGCGTAAAGCTGTCGAACAATGAAGAAGTGGAAGGCCGCATCGAGTTTTTCGATGCAGGCTTTATTCGCCTGACCCGAGAGCGAAAACCAAACCTCTTCATCTACAAGCACGACATCAAGTACCTTTACGAGACGACGGACTGAACGTGGCGGAATTCCTTGAAACCGCAGTCGAGATTGCCCGGGAAGCGGGTGCCGTGCTTCTCGAAATTGGGGAACGGCGGCTTCATCGCGGCGAAAAAACGTTCGAGCTGAAAGGCGAGTTCGATTTGGTGACCGAGGCCGATCGCGCTTCGGAGAAATTGATCGTCGAACGGCTTCAGAAGACTTTTCCCGGCCACGCCATCCTGGCCGAGGAAGGCGGCGGAAACTCAGGCGGCGGCGAGTATCGCTGGTACGTCGATCCCCTTGACGGAACCACTAATTTCGCCCACGCGTTTCCGGTGTTCAATGTGACACTTGGCCTCGAAAAGGGAGGGGAACTGATTGCCGGAGTTGTCTATGACCCAACCCGGGACGAAATGTTTTCGGTCGCCCGGGGAGCGGGAGCGTATCTGAACGGTCAGCGGATCTCGGTATCCCCGGTCGGCTCGATTGAGGAGTCTCTGGTCGCGACCGGCTTTCCCAGCCGAAAGCGGCACGAGAACATCAACGTTCATTTTTACTATCAGCTCGCAATGCTCAGCCATGGTGTTCGCCGGGCGGGCGCGGCAGCAATTGACTTGGCGTATGTAGCCTGCGGCCGCCTGGATGCTTTTTGGGAGTTTGGCTTGAATCCGTGGGACATGGCCGCTGGCATCTTGCTGATTGAGGAGGCTGGTGGGGCTGCTACAACCATGCGGGGCGAGCGCCGCACGCTTACTTCACCACATCTGCTTGTCAGCAACGGAAATCTTCATCCGGACTTGTTAAATCTATTTGCGCAGATATTCCGCGGCGAAGTACCGTTTCCCTTACCCGACGTAACTCAGTCCTAATAAAGTACTATTTCAATTTAGATCTATAGTTAGTTTGCCGCGCTGGCGATAGCATGCTATGTCTAAAAGCAGGCATTCTTCCCGCGCCAATGCCTTGTCTGTTGGTCCGTATATCTCCATGTCTACTAAACAGTTGGTATCATTCTGCGCCGTCGTTGCCGCTCTATCCGTTTCCGCCTTCGGTCAATCTCCGTTAAATCAAGCCCCCAGCCGCGTCCTGGGCACCCCGGGGTTAACCGTTAGCAATAACAATCCGAATTATGTGGATGGGCGCGAGATGTATTCGCCGATTGGAGTGGCGCTCGATACAACTGTTTCGCCGCCAATACTCTACGTAGCCGATGGCGGGAATAATCGTGTGCTTGCCTGGCGCAATGCCGCCAGCGCTCAAAATGGCGCCAGGGCAGACCTTGTGATCGGGCAGCGCGACTTTACGTCGACGCTTCCCCAGAACCCCGGCGCAGCCGATTCCCTGTCATCGGGGTTTGCCGTCCCGAGCGGTTTAGCCGTGGACTCAGGCGGCAATCTCTATGTGGCGGATGCCGGCAACAATCGAGTTTTGAGGTTTCCGCAGCCATTCGCGCAGCAAGGGGGATTGATCGTTCCCGACATCGTAATCGGACAGCCAACGTTTACCAGCCGCGCCAACAACGGTGGATCTTCGACGCCCACCGAAACTGGACTCTCAACGAGTACAACAACTGCCGGCACACAACAGATCGGCATATACATCGATGCCGGCCAGGCGCTATGGGTAACGGATGCCTTGAATCATCGCGTCTTGCGGTTCCCCGCTTCTGTTCTGAATCGTAATAATCCACCTGCCGATCTCGTCCTCGGCCAGGCGAATTTCAATACTCGGACCACTGCGACCGGCGCCAGTGCCCGAATCAACAAGAGGATTTTGAACACTCCATCAGGAATCACGATGGATTCAGCCGGACGGGTGTTTGTAACCGATGATCTCAGCCGCCTCGTCGCTTATTTCCCGCCCTTCGTAAGTGGCATGGAATCGGGCAGAATTGCCGGCGTGGTGGTTACCGGGCAGGGCAGGCCGCCTGCGCCTCCAACGATCGTGAATAATGTTGCTTTGGGCGCCGTCGGTACGGGCGGATCCATCACGCCGGCCGGTGTTTTCGCATTGGGCGCTGGTGTAGCAGTTGCCGACCGCGCAGCGAACCGGATCGTGCAGTACGCACCCGTTGATGAGTGGCCTGCGGAAGCGCAACAGTTTTCTCCTCCCATGTCCGCCGTGATCGGCCAGCCTGATTTTACGGCGTTCGCCGCTAACGCAGGTCAGGGAGGCACCAATGCCGTTGGGCTGAGTCTGGCGATTACCGGTGTATCGGCGCCCGGCGGCAACGAAATCTATGTCGCGGATACGGCGAACCATCGCGTGGTTCGTTTCTCCGGACCGCCGACCTTCTCGAACGCGTTGCAGGTGTTTGGCCAGGATTTTCTCACTCAAGGATCACCCAACCTGCTCGAAGGCCGGGAGTTCTTTTTCTTCAACGGATACACCAACATTACCGGTGTCTCGGCCGTATCCGGCCGCGGACCTGGCATCGCCTTTGACGGCGACCGCGTCTATGTTGCCGATACTTACAATCATCGGGTTCTCGGTTTCCGTGACGCGAAAGCGTTCAAAGGCGGCGACTATGCCGATATCGTGATCGGCCAGGACAACCGGCTGCTGGGTGTTCTCAACGCTCCGTCAAACAACGCGAATGTCGCCACAGATAGTTCCCTGTATCTTCCGGCGGGGGTAGCTGTAGACGCCAACGGAGACCTTTACGTCGCCGATTCGGGCAATTCGCGAATCTTACGGTTTCCGCGTCCGTTCGACCAGCCGCCCCAAAACCGCCAGCAAGCCAATCTTGTCCTGGGGCAGGCCGGCTTCTCCGGAAAGTTCACCGATCCTACGTCTCGCACGATGTCCTATCCTTATGGCCTCGCGTTCACGGCCAACGGGTCGCTGCTTGCGTCTGATGCAGTTCACAATCGCGTTCTTTTCTTTGCGCGTCCGGATGGCGGCGACTTTACCAATGGACAGGATGCCGCCCTTGTATTCGGTCAGCCGGATTTCAGTACTTCCGCCACCAACACCTCGGATCCCCGCCGCCTGGTTTCCCCGCACGGCATCGCCGTCGACACCGACGATCGACTGTACGTTTGCGATACTGGCCGCGCCCGTGTTGTGATCTACGATCGTGCGCCCGTTGCTGGAATCGATCCTACGCCCGCCTTCCAAATCCAGCGTGCGTCCGCCACCGCAACCACAAACATCAATAGCCCGCACAGTGTATTTGTCAGCCGGTTGACGGGCGAGATCTGGGTCACCAATACTCGTGGCGATACTGTTCTTCGCTATCCGCTTTACAACCAGCTAACTCAGAATCCTGTGCCGGATTACACGATTCGAATTGCAGCGCCGCTTGCGGTTGCCCAGGATCAGTTTGGCAACCTCTATGTTGGAGACGCTCGAAGCCGGATCGCCATTCACTATCCCACCGCGGGTCTATCGAACGCCGGCAATTTCGTCCCCACCAGCACGCGCCCCATGGCGCCGAATACCTACCTTTCGGTATTCCGCACCGGTGCGCCGTTCTCCGCGGAGACGGTGCAGTTCTCAACGATTCCCATGCCGACATCGCTTATCGATGTCCAGGTTTTGCTGAACAGCAAGCCTTTACCGCTGCACTTTGTTTCGCCGGATCAGATTAATGCGTTGATCACAAACGATTCACCGACGTCGGGAAACGCGGAGGTTCTGGTGGTGCGCCAGTCTACCGGCCAAATTCTTGCCGCTACAACAGTGCCGATGGGCCCGGTTGCTCCGGCGCTGTTTACGTCACCCGCCGGCGGAAATGGACAGCTGGCAGCGATCAACCAGGATGGCACCCAAAACTCGCAGGGTAGCCCGGCGCCGCGAGGCTCCGTTGTCGAACTGTATGGTACCGGCCTCGGTGCACTATCCGGAGCGCCGCCGGATGGCGAGCCACCCGGCGGCCAGGTTCCGGGACCGGTTCCGGATGTCATCCTGGGCACGCAATTCCTGGGTTCCGAGAATATACTGTATTCCGGACTTTCACCATCGCTCATCGGAGTCTGGCAGATCAACATCCGTATCCCGGAAAGCGTAGGACTTCCCGTTCCAGCCGGCACGCCGGTTCCCCTGTCGGTTCGCTTGAACAGCGTCCCGAACAATTTGCTGCCGCAAAGGACGTTCGTCTACGTCAAGCAGCAGTAGAGCCTGCTAAGGCAGTATCTGCACGTGGACGATAGGACTTTGTTCCCCGGGAGAGATCAATGTTACGGGTTGATCTCCTCCGGCTAGTCCTTGTGGAATCACAGCATTCATCTGCCACAGCCCCAATAGGCCAGGGGCCGGTCCGGCATACTGTAAAACCGCCTCGATCTCTCCGATGCGCACGATAGGTGGCTTGCTGATTCCGGTTGCATAGATCTCGACAACCTCCCCACGGGAAAACGGGCGGATCCTGCCGCCTGAGATGATCGCTCCCAAGCCGGTTACCGGGTCCACAAAGATTGCCGGGGCTGAGCGCTTCAGCGTCGTACTGTACTCCGGCGATCTCCCACGTTCGGTTTCCACCACCAAGTTTGTCAATCCGGGGGCCAAATTTGCCGGAACAAGAAAATTGATTTGCCCCGCGGTTCGCGCCAGAATTTCGACCGGCAATCCCCCCGCCGTCAGGTGTATCGCCTGACCATCAAAGCCAGTCCCGAACGCGGAAGCCAACGCCCCGGGGGCTACTCGATCGTCGAATGATGCAGCGTTCACCACTGCCGCCACTTGTGGCAATCCCGAGACCGACGTAGTAATAGCGCCCGCGGATAGCTGTACCGTGCCCAATCCGGGAGCCCAGGGGAATTGCGCCAGCCCGGTGATATCTGTCGTCGCTCCCGGCTGGGCGACCGTGCTGGTGCCTATAACGCTCGCGCTGACCGATACTCCCGGATAGGGCAGTTCATTCTCGTCGGTGACGCGTGCTTCGATTACCCGCCCGGTGGCAGCGATCATCAATCGGATCTTTTCAGGCTCCTCGACCTGTATCTGAGCCAGCGCCATTTCGTATTCGGATCGTTCCGCCACTGCCGTGAGCGTGTCCACTCCGGCGGCCACTCCCTCGATCCGGAAACTCGCGCGCCTCTCGCCTGCGGGAATCACGATTGTCTCGGGCACGCGTGCCAATCCCTTCGCGGTATGCATACTGACACGAAACTCGCCCGGCGCGGGATGTTCTATTTCGACAAACGCGCTTCCCGTAGAGCCACGGATCACGCCCACGGCCGGAAAGGCCGAAATCGTCAACGCGGCTCGAAGAGTGGCATCCGCTGCCGCGCGTCCTCCCGTTGCCACCTCAAAATAGCTTTCGAACTCGCGGCGTAGCGTCTCCAGCTTGTCAAGCTCCGCCGCAGCCGGCTGTGCCCCTTCGCGCGTTACGAGGATAAAGGCGAAGCGAAATCGGCGCTGCGCGACGGTGGAATCGGGAGTGCGGCGTCCAGCAATGGCCAGAACGTCTTCGATCGAGACGCTGGTGCGTTCACCAGGAAACCCGATTCCCGGCCGTGGCGCATTATCCGGACGGAAAGACGAGTTGCTTGGGGACACATAGAACGTCGGCAAAACTTCCGCCGCCGTTCCAAGGCCCATCAAATAGCGGTCGAGCGGCGAAAAACCCTGGGCGGCGGCGGTGGTCAGAAATCGCGGATTCACGCCAACGCCACGGTCTTCTATGCGATTCCCCTCCATCACCGATGCTTCGGAGTTAAAGAAAAAGCTCCAGTGTGCCTGCTGCCGCCCCAACATAGGATTGCGGAAAGGATTCTGAGGATCTGGAACGCTGACAAAGGCCAAATACTGGTGGCCGGCCTCGTGCGCCAAGACAGTAAGCGATGTGTCGCCTGTGCCAGGCCGCTGCGGAAACGGCGCGCGCGGATCCGCCGGATACTGTGACAGCGGTCCCATGTTTAGGATCGATTGCAGCCGTCGCGGCGATCCGAACTCGCGCCCGACGTCCAAACGCGGAAGGCCGTAGCCGCTTCCGTGAATCCGTATCGGTAACTGGTACGCAATGGCATCGTCGGCGGTGAGATTCTGGTCGTTAAAGATCACGAGATAGTCGTAAGAGTCATCATGAGACTCGTAGAACCGTTGTGCCGCGCGGACAAGGTCCAGTCCCTGGAGGCGGTCGAAAACTTCGGCGACGGTGCCGGAAAATTCAACGGCCGGCGGACTATCCAATGAGATCACTTCAGATGAAGATCCGTTCTCCCCGTAGGCGATACCGGTTACGGCCGCGTCGGTCGTCACCGAATCGTAGGTGTACTCCACGGTGCCATTCGGCAGCAGACGAATCTGAAATGTCTGCTGGCGGCCCCCTCCGCCGTCTCTGTATTCGGGAATCCGCCACCAGGTTGCTGAGAATGCCGACGCACTGCGGTCGATTACGATCCGCCCCGACCGCGAGGGATCCAAGTCTCGAAACAGTGCGGCCGCCCGGGGAGGTCCAGCGATCAATCTGCCAAGCGACCGTGCCGCGACAGCCGTGTCGCTCTCGCCGAACGTCAGGTTTCCATCGGAGTTCAGAAATACCCGATCGTAGGTCCGCCCGAAAAATGGGAAGGGGAAGGGGAGTGCCACCTCATGCGAATCATCGTCGTCGAGCGCCACAGGCTCTCCAGCCGGGATGCTGGCCCACTGCGGCGGCGCGTCATCCAACGTAACTCTGTATCGCGTTGCGACCGTGTCTGCGGGAACGAACCGGACAACCTTTCGATTCAGATCAAACGGGTTCACTTCCCGCACGATGCCGCCGGATGTTTCAAGCAGCGCGATCTCCCCGACATCGTTTCGGATCGCCGGGGCATCCAACTGCCGCAGCGCGCGGCGCTCACCCGCCCGATGCCTGGATCTTTTGAGCTCCTCGAATACCCTCTCCGGATAGCTTCCGCAGATCAGCGGAACCGTTGCGGACCAGCTGAGCGGTCCTGCAATTGCCAACCATAAAAAGAGCGCCCAAAAGCGAACTCGAAGCCTCATAGATCCGTACTTTCCATTGTAGGATGCCGGTGTCTACCCGCCTCCGATCACACTGACTACACTGGACAACAATGGCCTTTTGCACCAACTGCGGTAAAGAAGTTTCCGACACCGCGCGATTCTGCGCTCAATGCGGAGCCCAGATGGGAACGATTCTCGACGTTCCCGCCTACGCTGCCGCTGCCATCGACGATCTGTCGCCTCTCGAATACTCGATTCAGGGCGATAATTTGCAGATTGCCCGCGTCACTCTGAAGCCCGGCCAGCAGCTTTACGCAGAGGCGGGAAAGATGGTGTACAAAACGCCGTCGATTGATTGGGATAGCCGAATGTCGGGAAATTCTCTCAGCGAGAAGGTCTGGGGCGCTTTCAAGAGAAAGCTCGCGGGGGAATCACTCTTTTTGACTTATTTCCGCGCGAATCAAGTTGGGGAAGTCGGGTTTGCCGGCAGCTATCCCGGCAGGATCATGATGTTCGATCTACGCGCCGGCCAAAGCATCCTGTGTCAGCGGGATGGATTTCTCTTTGCGCAAAGTTCGGTCGCATTCAGCATTGCACTGGTCAAGAAGCTCGGAACCGGGTTCTTTGGCGGCGAAGGATTCATCCTCGAGAAATTTACAGGACCGGGTATGGTCTTCGTTCACGGTGGAGGGGATTTTATCGAGTTCACCCTCAAGCACAACGAAATGCTCCAACTCGAGACCGGCTCGGTTGTGGCCTTCGATGAAACCGTCGATTACGACATTCAGTTTGTAGGTTCCATCAAAACCGCAATCTTCGGCGGCGAGGGATTATTCCTGACGACGCTTCGAGGCCCCGGCCGGGTGGTGATCCAGTCGATGACTCTCGAAAAGATGCGCAGGGAACTCGCGCCTATGCGCACCGGCGGCGACCAGCGCGGCCCGCTCGAATCGATCACTGGAATTTTTAATAGCGAGGACTAATTAACGCCCTTGGTCATCGGTACAAAGCGGACGGGGAACACGGTCCGGCGGGTCGTTTTCCCGTCTTTGTCCTTGCGAATCACAAATAACTCCTGGGAAAGCGGCGTCGGTCCCTCGGGGGCGACTAATATTCCACCTGGCGTCAATTGCTGAATCAGAGCCGGCGGAATTTCAGGAGGGGCCGCCGTCAGAATAATACGGTCGAAAGGCGCCTCTTCCGGCCATCCCTTGTAGCCGTCACCGTGCCGGACTGTGACGTTTTTGTAGCCAAGCTCGTCAAGCAGCTTCGCCGACGATTTGGCCAACTCGGGCACGATCTCGATCGAAAACACCTGCTTCGATAGTTGCGCGAGGATTGCCGCCTGATAGCCGGAACCGGTTCCGATCTCGAGCACGCGGTGCTCTGGTTTGACGTCTAGCAACTCCGTCATGGCCGCTACAATGTAAGGCTGGGAAATGGTCTGGCCGAAGCCGATCGGCAGTGGCCTGTCCTCGTAGGCGCTTCCTTTCAGGCTCTCGGGCACGAAGCGGTGGCGGGGAGTGGCCTCCATTACTCGCAGGACTGCCCGGTTTTGAACATTGCGGCTCTCAATCTGTTGGCGAATCATGTTCTTTCGCTCTGCCTGATACGATTCCTGGCCCCGGCAGACACTCACGAGAAGAGGCGCGGTCAGAAAGATTCTGCGTTTCACGGTTCTTTGTCACTGTTATCCTGAAAAAAAGAAGAAGTGCGCAATCGCTCCACCTCCCGCTTGTGGTTTGCCCGGCCGGCTGGATCTTGTCTGATCCTGCTCACCGCTATTTGCGCGGCTTGTTTTGCCTCTGAACAGCATATCCCGCGCGGAGCCCGCTCGCCGGAAGCAACGGTCGTCAAAGCCAAGATTCTTCTCTCCCGGCTTTCGATGTCCGCCGAGCGGCCCGAGGCGCACCAAATCCAGTCGCTACTGGATGAATTGCTAACCCTTCCCCTGTTGGATGGGATTCCATCTCTTTCGCGTTCCTCGGAACCGGCTCCGGAGTCTCGCCACAGCGCCTCTTACCGTCATCCCGTTTCTCCGACACTTTTCCAACGCCCGCCGCCCTTTTTACAGCTTTCCTGACTGCTTCGCGCCACCAGGCGCAAGTGCATTTTGGGGTTGTCTCGTTTCCAAGGATTTGCTGGTAAAAGGAGAATTTTATGATTGATGCCGTCCTCGCAAAGGTATTCGGCACTAAGAACGACCGCGAAATTAAGAAAATTCGCCCGCTCGTAGCCACTATCAACGATTTTGAGCCGCAAATGCAGGCTCTGGACGACGTCGAGCTTGCGGCCAAAACCGTCGAGTTCAAGGAGCGCCTGGAACAGGGCGCCACATTGGATGACCTTCTGATCGAAGCATTTGCCGTAGTGCGCGAAGCGGGACGCCGCGTGCTCAATATGCGGCATTTCGATGTGCAGTTGATCGGCGGGGTTGTGCTTCATCGCGGCAACATCGCTGAAATGCGCACTGGTGAGGGAAAGACGCTCGTAGCGACCCTGCCGGTCTATCTGAACGCCCTTGCCTGCAAGAGCGTTCACGTCATTACCGTGAACGATTATCTGGCCCGGCGCGACTCGGAATGGATGGGCCGTTTATACAGCTTTCTGGGCCTTTCGACAGGCGTGATTGTCCACAATCTGTCCGAGGTGGAGCGGCGCGCGGCCTACGGATCGGATATCACCTACGGAACCAATAACGAGTTCGGGTTCGATTACCTTCGCGACAACATGAAATTCCGCCTCGAGGATTGCGTGCAGCGCGAGTTCCATTTTGCAATCGTCGACGAAGTGGATTCGATTCTGATCGACGAGGCTCGAACTCCGCTGATTATTTCCGGCCCGAGCGAGGAATCCACCGACAAGTACTATCGCGTGAACCGGATTATCCCCAAGTTGATCCGCGGCGAAGTGATCGACGGAAAAGAGCCCGGAGAAAAATATACGACGGGCGATTACACGGTTGATGAAAAGCATCGGAGCGCGGCTTTAACCGAGGAGGGGGTCGCGAAAGTCGAGCGGCTGCTCGACTGCGGCAACCTTTACGACCCCGTCAATATCGAGCTCAACCATCACGTCCAACAAGGTCTGCGCGCGCACGTGCTCTTTCATCGCGACAAAGATTATCTTGTTCAGCCGGGAGACGATGGAGAGTCGGAAGTTGTCATCATCGATGAGTTCACGGGCCGCCTGATGCCTGGCCGGCGTTGGTCCGACGGCCTTCATCAGGCGGTTGAAGCCAAAGAAGGCGTCAAGATCCAGCGGGAAAACCAGACGCTTGCCACCATCACTTTCCAGAACTACTTCCGGATGTACAAGAAGCTCTCCGGAATGACGGGTACCGCGATGACCGAAGCGGCCGAGTTTGGCAAGACGTACAAAATTGATGTCATCGAAGTCCCGACCAACATGGAAATGATCCGGCGGGACGGTGTTGATATTGTCTACCGGACCGAAGAAGAGAAGTTCCGCAATGCCGCCAAGGAGATCAAGCGCGCGCACGAGAACGGACAGCCCGTGCTGGTAGGCACCATCTCGGTTGAAAAGTCGGAGCGCCTCTCCGGAATCCTCAAGAAGATGGGTGTCAGGCATGAGGTACTGAATGCTAAAAACCACGAGCGTGAGGCTTTCATCATTGCCCAGGCCGGGCGGAAATCCGCCGTCACCGTCTCAACCAACATGGCGGGACGCGGTACCGATATTCTTCTGGGCGGCAATGCGGAGTTTATGGCGAAGGAGATACTCCGCAAACAGGGCAAGGATCCCGACAGCTATCAGATCGCTTCGCTGAATACTCCCGAGCGATCTGAATGGGACGCCCTGATGGCGAAGTATCGCCAGGAGACCGAAGCGGAGCGGGAAGAAGTCCGCGCTGCCGGCGGCTTGTATATTGTCGGAACCGAGCGGCACGAATCCCGGCGCATCGACAATCAGCTTCGCGGCCGGGCGGGCCGCCAGGGCGATCCAGGAGCCTCGCGCTTCTTTCTATCCCTTCAGGACGACCTGCTCCGCATCTTCGGCGGGGAGCGCATCCAGAATTTGATGCTGCGCCTTGGAATGACGGAGGACGAGCCGATTGAATCCGGGCTGATCACCAAGCGGATCGCCGCGGCGCAGAAGGCTGTCGAAGCACAAAACTTCGCCGCCCGGAAACATCTGCTTGAGTATGACGACGTTATGAACAAACAGCGCACGGCGGTCTACGGGCTCCGCCGGACGCTGATCGAAGGCGTTGACCAAAAAGAGAAGGTGCGGGACATGATCGAGGGTATCCTCGGGACCGCAATCGATAAGTTCTGCGCTGCCGATGTGAAACCTTTCGAATGGGATCTCGATACCCTGCAATCGGAAATCCTCACCCAGTTCGGTGTCAAGATCAATCCAGCGGAGCTCGAAAACATGTCTCGCGAGGAGATCGAGGCATCGATTCGCGAGCGATTGTTCGCGCGCTACGACGAAAAAGAGCGCATGATCAGTCCCGAGCTGATGCGTGAAACCGAGCGCATCATCATGCTGAATGTCATTGACAACCAGTGGAAAGATCATCTCCTGTCGATGGATCACCTCAAAGAGGGCATCGGCATGCGCGCTTATGGACAGAAGGATCCGCTGATCGAGTACAAGAAGGAATCCTTCAACTTGTTCCAGGCCATGATGGATCGCATCGAAGATGAAACGGTGCGCTACCTGTTCTTCCTGCAGATGGCCGAGAGCGATAGCCGTTTCGACGACTCCGATGGCGAAGACCATCCGGCGGAGAGCGAGCAGGAGCCGGAACCAGCCGCTGTCGGCGCGATGCAAAGTTCCGTCATCGACTTCACCCGCAATATTCAGCGCAAGAAAGACAAGGAGCTGGCTGCGCTGCAAATGGCCGGAGGGGGAGACGGTGGGAACCGTGTGGCCGCGCCGGTCGTCCATAGTGAAAAGACCGGTCGTAACGACCCGTGTCCGTGCGGTAGCGGGAAAAAATATAAGAAATGCTGCGGATCCAATGCTTAGTACTCCTTGGGCTTAGCGCACAGGCGGCGATTCTGCCGCCCACGTTGCAGGAGTATACGCGCAAGTCCGAACCGGCGCAGTGGAAGGCGCCGGAAGCCGCTGACGTTTGGGAGGAATACGGCCTAAGCGCCGCCGAAGAAGCGACTTATCAAAGCTCCGGCAAGCCCTTCCGTATCACGGCATGGCGGTTTGCCGACTCGACAGGGGCGATGTCCGCGTTCTTTTGGCAGCGCCCGGCTTCTGCTACACCGATTCGAAATTTGGCCTATGCGGCCAAGTACCCCGACGGCGTTATCGCGGCTGGCGGAAACTATCTCCTCCGTGTGGACGGACTGAGCCCCTCTGCCTCGGAGTTGCGGACTTTATTTCAGGACTTGCCGCAACGCCGAAACGATTCTCTCCCGATTCTGCCGAGTTATCTGCCGTCGAAAAGAAATTCCGCGTTCGACCGCTATATCATAGGTAAAAATAGCCTTAGTCGATTTTTGCCAGGCTGGACCGCCGATCAGGCCGGGTTAGATTTCGGGGCGGAAGCCGTTGTTACGGCCGTCGGCGCTCACCGCCTGGTGATCTTTCGGTATCCCACTCCCCAGATAGCGCGTGTTCAGACTTCGGCGCTCGAGGCTAAGGATGGGATGGCAGTACATCGTAGCGGCCCGTTAATGGCGGTTCTTTTCGCCTCAGACGGCTCCCCGGTTTCCCTGGCACAGGCAGACCCCATCCTCAAACGCATTCAGTACCGTGCCGCTATCGTCGAGAACGAAGATAATCCAAACCGCGTGGTCAAAGATGCAGCAAACATCATGCTTAGTATCTTTAGTTTAGCGGGCATTCTCCTGTTGGTTTGCTTCGGTGGCGGGGTGATGTTTGGGCTGCTTCGGGTTTTCAGCAACCGGCAAGGAGCCGGTCACGGGGATTCAATTCAGATGTTGCACCTGGAAGATCGTTAAGTATCGGAGATAGCGGACCTTACAGCTTTTCAAGGGTCGTTTATCACACAATTTCAACAGAATTTACACAGGGGTAATCGTCGTTAAATCGGGGATAAGTTATTGAAATATAGGTAGTTATCGATCTCTGGTTTTTCTTGTTGACTTCGGAAGGCTGGGAGCCGTAGACTTCAAATCACAAAGGTTTTAACGGTTACGTTCCGTTGGAATCGATTCTCCCATGTAACATCCCCCTGCAAAACAGGGGTAAAACGGCTCACTGTCGCGGTGAGCCGTTTTTCATTTAGATCTCTATGTAAGCGGAGACAGAACCGTTACTCGGAAATGGGAAGTTGCTGCTTGGGAACTCCGCGGGCAGAGTCTGGGAGCGGCACCAGCATGTCTTCCTTGCGCATGATGAGGGAAGATGTATTGAAATTTGCCAGCTCGAACCGGTGGCCGTGCGTTATGGCGTCTGTGGGACATGCCTCGACACAGTAGCCACAGAAGATGCACCGGTTGTAATCGATGTTGTAAACCGTGGCGTATCGCTCGCCGCCCGAGATGCGCATCTGATCGGTATTCTCGGCACCTTCTATATAAATGCAATCTGCCGGGCAGGCCACTGAACACAGAAAGCAAGCGACGCATTTCTCCAACCCGTTCTCATCGCGTTGCAGGACATGCCCACCACGAAAGCGCTCCTCAAATTGCGGAGGGACATCCGGGTAGTCTTCGGTAACGGTCGGTTGCAGCATCTCCTTAAAGGTGACGCCCATCCCTTTGACAATGGCTCCGGCCGCGCCCAAAACGTCGTTGATCGATGGCATGATTTCTAAGCTTTAGAGTAGCGAACCTGAATGACCCGCGCCTACTCGGATTCTGGTTCCTGCTTCTGAATAAATTCGAGAATGTCGAATTTCTGGATCTTCCGGTCGGGGAAGAAGCTGTTGACGGCGTCCGTTTCATCGTTGAAAATCTCGAACACCGTTGACAGCTTTGTCATGATCATCAGCTCTATATTCCGCCGGTTGAGATTCACCAGTTTCATCGCGCCGCCAGCCTGCTTCAGTTGATTCGCGATCACAACCAACGTGCCGAGCCCGGTGGAATCGATGTAGGCTACCTCCGCCAAGTTCAGGACAACCCTGTTCTGTCCGCTTGCCGACAATTGCTCCAGGTAACTACGCATGGACGAGGCGGGCTCACCGAGTTGCAGACGGCCGTCCAAATCCACCAAAGCAATCCCCTCACGCTCGCGCTGGGAAATACTAAACTCCATAAGCTTCCTTTACCTCCGTCGGCCGTTTGCGTTCCGCGTTTTGCACTGCGGGCAAGCGTACGGTAAACGTCGTCCCTCGCCCGACTGTGCTTTGAACATCGATTGAGCCATCGTGGGCGCGGACAATCCAGGCGACGAAACTCAGTCCCAGCCCCAATCCCTTGGCCGGATCGTCCTTGCGTTCTTTGACGCGGTAATAGCGGTTGAAAATATGGGGAAGCGCTTCGGGCGGGATACCCCGTCCGGTATCTTCCACGATTAGTTCCGCCTGCGACTCCTTGCGCCCCACCGTTACGCGAATTTGCCCGCCCGGTGGCGTGTATTTGATCGCGTTCGAGAGCAGATTCGTCAGCAGCCGCTCGAGCTGTACCCGATCGCCCGAGACGATACAGGAGACGCTCGTGTCAGCCTGTAGAATCAGGTCTTCCGATTCTGCCAGGAGGCGATACTGCTCCACAATATCGGAAACAATCTCGGCCAGGTCGATCTTTGTCAGCTGCAGCGTAACCTGTCCCCCTTCAGCCTGCGATAAATGGAGCAGCGCGCGAACTGTATGCGACAGGCGTTCGACGTCATGGAGGGCGGCCATGATCGCGTCGCGGTAATTCTCCTCGCTGCGCGCCGTCATCAGCGCCACTTCGAGTTGTCCACGGATCACCGTCAGGGGCGTACGCAACTCGTGGCTGACGTCGGTTGAGAATTGGCGTGTCTGATTGAACGACCGTTCCAGCCGCTCCACCATCTTGTTGAATGTTGCGATCAAGTCGTCCAACTCATCACCCGCGCCTCTTTGAGGAATCCGCAGGCTGAGGTTTGATCCGGAGACTGCCTCCGTGCTGGCCGCCAGATCGCGAACGGGTTTCAACGCCCGCTTGGACACCAGCCAACCCAGCACGCTGCAGGCGAGAATAATCAACGGCAGGGTCGCGAAGTAATACGTGGTGAAGCGGTTCAGCAGCATGTATTCCTTCTGCATGGACTTCCCAATTGCGATAAAGAACGGCTTCTTCGCGTCGATGATGACCCCGGACCGAATCATGTACGGTGTCCCGTCTGGCGCCTCCCGCATCCCCAAGGAAACGCGATTCGCCGCAACTGCGCTGCGAAGCTCAGCCGGACCATCCAGGCCGAGCGAACGATAGCTCTCAGAGGATTCCATGATCCTGCCATCGGCATCTGCGATCAGAAAAACGCTGCGCAGACGCTCCACAATCAGTGCCGCTTCCGGATCTTCGCGGTCAAATCGCCAAACAGCCCGAAATGAGCCGTTCGGGGCGGGATCGATCACCAGATAGCCACGGATTGCAGCCCACTCTTCTTCGAGCAGCGCGCTCACCTGGTCATTCTGAATCGCCCCAAGAATTCCGCGGAAAATGAAGCCGACCGCCGCCAGCAGCAGCGCGAAAAACAATACGAAGCCCAAAGTCAGCCGGAATCGCAGCCAGCGGGTAATGCGGCCACGCGGTTTGGAACCCAGGGCTTTCATGCGGAACCTGTCAAGTGGCCGCTCGCTCCGGCGCGTCCAGCATGTAGCCGATGCCGCGCACGGTGTGAATCAGCTTCGTTGGAAAACGGTCGTCGATCTTGGATCGGAGATGACGGATATAAACGTCGACGATGTTTGTCAGCCCGTCATAGTCCATATCCCAAACGTGTTCGACGATCATCGTGCGCGACAACGGCCGCCCGCGATTTCTCATCAAATACTCAAGAATCGAAAACTCTTTCGGGGCAAGATCGATGCCTTCGCCACTACGCGTAACCTTACGGCGGATGCAATCGAGCATCAGATCGCCAACCTGCAGGCGTTCCGGCGTAGGCTGTCCGCGCCGAAGCAGAACCCGGACACGCGCCAGAAGTTCAACAAACGCAAACGGCTTGGTGAGATAATCGTCGGCTCCCACCTCCAGTCCCCGTACGCGGTCATCCACGCCACCGCGGGCGCTCAAGACCAGCACCGGCGGTGCCAGTTTCCGGTTCCGGATTTTTTCCAGAACCTTAAGCCCGTCAATATCCGGCAGCATCATGTCGAGGATGATCAGGTCGTACTCGGTGCCGTGCAGCAGGTCGAGCGCCGTGGTCCCGTCCGGCGCGATCTCTACCTGGTATCCGGCACTTTCCAGACCCCGCCCCACGAAATCCGCAATTCGCTTTTCATCTTCAACTACCAGAATTCGCATCACGTAACCTCAAGTTATCATTCTGTTAGACTAAAGATCTTCCGAAGTTTCCCTATGCAAGCAAATGATCTGCGTCCGGGTATGGTGATTAAGCATAACAACGAGTTGCATTCCGTCTTAGCCGCGACTCACCGCACCCCGGGCAACCTTCGCGCTTTCGTTCAAGTGAAAATGCGCAACTTGAAAAACGGCTCTTCATTTGAGCAACGTTACGCCTCGACGGATTCAGTCGATCGCGTGTCGCTCGATGAACAGGAGATGGAATACCTCTACGCGGAGCGTGAAGACTTCTATTTCATGAATACCGAGACGTACGACCAGATCCACCTGTCCAAGGACCTGCTGGGCGAAGCGGTCGATTACCTGATCCCGAACTTGAAGGTGAGTGTCACGTTTTTCGAGGGGAATCCCATCAGTGTAGAAATGCCGGCGACGGTAGATCTGACTGTCCTTGAAACGGAGCCGGGCATCAAGAGTGCCAGCGTTTCAAACGTGGGTAAACCCGCCAAGATGGAAACCGGTCTGGTGGTCACTGTTCCTCCGTTTATCAACGAGGGTGAAAAGATCAAGATCTCGACCTCCGACGGTTCCTACATGGCGCGCGCCTAGCCCGTTTTCGACTCCATCCCAGCCTCAATTCTCTATTCCTGCTTCAGGGAAACGGCGGGATCGATCTTCGTTGCCCTGCGCGCGGGCAAGTAGGCGGTCAGCAGCGCGGTAAGAAAGAGAATCACGGTGACGGCGGCATAGGTGAGCGGGTCATGCGGGCTGACGCCGTAAAGCATCGATCCCAATAGACGCGAAAGCAGAGCGGCGCCCGCTAAACCCGTCAGCACTCCGATCCCCACCAGCAGCAGCGCGTGCCGCTGTACCAGCCAAACTACGTCACGCGGCTGCGCTCCGAGGGCCAGGCGGATACCGATCTCCCGTGTCCTCTGCGTCACCAGATACGAGACGACACCGGCCAGCCCGATGATCGACAGGGTGAGCGCGACTGCCGCGAAAAGTCCCATCAGCAAAAGGCTGAAGCGCCGTCGCGCCGTCTTAGCATCTACGATGTTGTCCATCGTCTGAACACGGTAAACAGGCTGCGAGCTGTTCGCCGCCAGAATGGCTCTCCGTACCGGCTCGGCAATCGCCGCGGGATCGCCGGTTGTCCTCGCCACGATATCCATGGTCGGAGCCGCGCGAGAGAATGTCGGCGTCTGTTGAAAGGCGCCATAGACCTGTACAGGAGCTTCCCGGTCGAGATCGATGCTCTTAACGTCTTCGACGATCCCGACAATGGTGCGCCATTCCGGCGGCTGATTCAGGCCGATCTGAAGCCGCTTGCCCAGAGCGTCCTGGTTGGGAAAATAGGCCCGCGCCAGGGCTTGGTTCACCACCACCGCTGGCGGGCTCCGGCGGTCGTCCTGTTCGTTGAGGAACCGGCCGCGCCTCAAGCGGGTCCTCATTGCTTCCAGGTATCCGGCGGACACGCTGGAATAATCGGCAAACGGTGCGGTGGCCATCGTCACCGGTGGAAATCCTTCGAATTGGATCACCAGCCGGGGATTGCCCTCAAGCGGCAGGCTGGTGGCAAAGCCTGTGCCCGTTACACGCGGCACCTCGCGGATTCGGCGAAGAATTTCATTCCCCAGCTGAATCTGCTTTTCTGTTTGGCCATCGAATTCCGCTGCCAGAGGAGTGACGCGCATCGTGATCAGCCCTTCGGGGCGAAATCCTAAATCGACTTTCAGGAGTTCTCCCAGGCTGCGGATCAGCAATCCAGTGCCTGCCATTAGGACCACCGCGCTGGCGACCTGAGACACGACCAGCAATCCTCGCAACCGGCTCCGGGTACTCGATCCGCGCACCTGCTCTTTTAAAGAAGTATTCGGCCCGGTCATCGAAAGTCGCAGCGCCGGGATCAGCCCGAAGATCACACCGGTACAGATGGCCGCAGCCAGGGTAAACCCCACCGCGCGCGCATCGATAGCGATGTCGTTCAGACGGGGCAGATTCTGTGGCGCCAGGATCTTCAATACTCTGAGCAGGCCGGCAGCCAGGAGAATTCCGGCCGCGGTTCCCCCGAGACTCAGTGCTAAATTTTCACCGAGAAGCTGCCGCACCAGGCGCCATCGTGTCGCGCCCAGCGCGGCGCGCACGGAGAGTTCCTGCTGGCGGGCGGCTCCGCGGGCAAGGATCAGGCTTGCGACGTTAGCGTAGGAGATGGCGAGTACGAACGCCACCGCGCCCGCGAGCAACCAGAGCGTGCTTTTCGTGTCGCCCGCGACGCGCTCGATCAGGGGAGTAACGTTGACCGTTTTATCCTTGGCAAATTCAGGTTCGGCGGCTGCGATACGGTTTAAAGTGGACTGGAGCTTTGCCTGGGCCGCCGCAGGTGTCACGCCGGGTTGAAGCCGGCCCATCACGCGCAGAGTGTGCAAATCCCTCCGGCTGCCGTCAGGGCCGCTGAGTATCAGCGGAAGCCACAAGGCATTCTTCTCCGGATGGTCAAATCCCGGAGGCAAGACGCCAATTACTTCGCGCGGCACACCGTCGATCGAAATTCTCGACCCGACAATATCGGGTCTGCCGCCGAGCTGTGATGCCCATAGCGAGTGACTGAGGAGCACAACGGGATTCGCCGCCGACTCCGTGTCTTCCTGCCGGAATCCTCTCCCAAAAAGCGGCCGTACCTGGAAGACGTCGAGATACTCGAGTGACGCCTCGATTGCATCGTAGCGAGCCGGCATCCCTCCCGGAATTGTCAGGCTGACGGGCGCTTCGCTGAAGGCGGCCAAGTGCTCGAACGATTCCCTTGACGGGTAGTAGTCGCGAAAATTTCCCGGTGGGATGGGGATTTGCTG
>CAYTVP010000032.1:0-19502 GCA_964441675.1 uncultured Solibacteraceae bacterium
CTTCGGCTGACGGCAGATCGAAGAAGAACGTGCCTAGCGTGAAGCGCCGCCGGAGTTCCGGCGGCAAGCTTGCGATCGAGTTGCAGGTTGCAATCCATAGGCTGCGTCCCTGCGAGATGGCATCGACAACTTGAAGCGCTGCTCGCAGTCGCTCGCCGGATCCACCCACCAGAGAACTCTGCATCGCAGACAAGTCAAAGGCGACCGTGGGGATTCCCGCGGTCGCGCTGGCGGCTTTCGCTATGGCGGACTTAGCTGCCCCGGCCGAAGCCCCAACATAATGCATACAGAAATGAGTCGGTCACGGTGTACTACCGTTGGCATCCGCTGCATGGACAGACGCTCCGCGTACATCGCCGCGTTCGCGATGCATCCGGAGAAACGTCTTTTTGCCACTTGCCGGATGGAACGGTCGGCGCAATACCTGAATGGATGACTCGTGCCGACTGCTCTTTCATGATGAGCGGTCCACCTCAGGTCTCTGTTGATGCGCTTGTTAATCTATTGGGGATTCTAGAGGAACTTCCGACAATCGCCGAGGTGGACAGTAGCAGGAAGGCGAAGCGATAAAAAGCATCGAGAGAGTGTGTGTAGTCAAGCAAGTTCTGTCGGCGCATACCACTTTGGCGGCACACGACCGGCTCTCATACTGTCGTCGGTCAGAGTCTTCTCTTTACGAATGAGCGATAATCCGGCGTGAAGGAGTGCATGCTTCGCGGGACGGGGGATCGTTAAACGTCTGCAAGGCAGTACCGATCAGATCCAGAAGTCTCAGGTTGTTGTGTTTGTGTACCGTATCCGGAGAAGCCGAACTACTCGACTTGGAGGCGGTCCAGAATGAAGATCGAGGCCGCTCAATGGCTCTTGCTGCCGTGCGTTTCCTCGACGACTTCACGGTGCAACTCCTTCACCTGGTCGCGAAGAAAGGCGAGTACCTTCGCTCCGTCCTTCGTGAGCCTGTACTCTTTTCGGGCGTGGCCGGACGAGTTGGTTGACGGGCTAGCTTTCAGCCATCCATTACCTTCCATACGCTTGAGTAGAGGATAAAGCGTCCCTGGACTAATACTGTAGCCATGGCGGCGAAGCTCTTCCGCAATCCATTGACCGTAGATGGGACCTTCGGCCGCATGGTGCAGGATGTGGACCTTCCAGAAGCTGAGAAGAATTTCCCTCGTCACCAGATCGGGCAGCGACGAACTCGCGTGTTTCGGGTTGATCGTCGATCTGCTCATTCGTTCTTGTCTCCTGTTGCGCATTGCTCGCCAAGCTCAACTGTGACCCAGGACCGCCCTGACGAACATGAACACTCCAAGTCCAAAAATCAGTATGCCGACAATGCGGTTGAACGTGTCTTGAGGAATTTTCTGCAGCACTGCCGTGCCAAGAAACGTCCCAACGACGCCCCCAATTGTGCTTAATGCAATTAAGCTGGAATTCGCGAGCATCTCATTTCCGGCTGTTGCCAAGTAAACCGGCATGCGAGCCCCGTCGACAAACAAGGCGATCGCCGTCGCAGTGGCTACAAACGCTCGGCGTTCGAGATGGAAACCGAGCAAAGCAGCGGAGCGAATCCCGCCTTGGTTCCCGACGAGACCGCCCAACATACCCGATATCGCTCCGGCGATCCAAGCGACCTTGGAGCCAAAACGCATCCTCTGCGCATAGCCCGTCATGGCGCTGACTCCGGCAAACATAAGCAGCCCTGCAAAGACAATGGTCAAGGCCCGGCTCGAGACTACGGAATGGAGAATTGCTCCGCCAAGTCCGCCGACTGCACTCATGATTCCAAAGGTGATCAGGACGTGGCGATCCACATCGCGCCGGAGCATCCAAAAGCGCACGAATGTGGCGACCACGTGGGGTATCGAGACGGCCGCAACCGCCATTTGGGTTCCGAGCTTAATGGATACAATGGGCGTCAAGATACTACCCAGACCAAAGCCCGTGACCGCAGCGATCGCTCCAGCCACAATCGCGGATAAGCCGGTCAAGAAATCGAATAACATTGTTCAAGTCACCGCCCGAATGGCGGCTCGCGCCGTGCCACTCTTTCGCGGGCCGCTATCGCGTCGAGCGAGACCGGTCCAGCTCCGACAATCAGCAAGAACAAACATGCCAGCAACATCGAGAAGTCGGTTCGAGCTTCGTGAGCCATGGTCCAGAAGCCCGATTTCATCAACATCGGGATTTTCGTAGTGGAGATAGCCACACACATCACCGCGATGAGTGGGATGGCAGCTAGCCGGGTCAGGAGTCCCATCAATACCAAAACCCCGCAGCCGATTTCAAAGCATGCAACAAAGGGCGCCAACACGTCAGGTGAAGGAATACCGATCTTCTCAAAACGACCGACGCCCAACTGGCCGGGGAATAGGAATTTCTGAATCCCTTCCGAAAGAAAGATGCATCCGACAGCGACCCGGATCAGCAAGGCTGCTGCGGGAGCGCGGCTCCGCAGGAGTTTCATGATGAGGTTCATCGAATTGCACACTCGCTTGACATAACCTGCCTGGGCATATAATATCGGTTTTCGTAGACGATTGTCGATAAGCTTTTTCTGGCGCCTCCATGCGGAAGCATTCTCAGAAGGTTCACAAGTTGTCTATCAACGATCGAGGATAAATGAAATATCCAGCAAGCTACCTGTTGCCGGCTGTCCTTCTGACGCCGGCGCTCAGCTACGGTCAAATCTCCGTAAGCCTTGGCGATGCAGTCAGCCGTGCACAGAAGATCTATCCGTCCGTGCAGGTGTCACGATCGCAGGTAGACGCGGCAGCGGCCGCTATCCGCTTTGCGAGGACGAACTATCTTCCCCGATTCGACTCCGTTGCGCAGGTCAATCGGGCAACACGAAACAACATCTATGGAATGCTGTTGCAGCAATCCGTCATTTCGCCGATCAGCGGCCCGCCAGTCAATGAGAATAGCTCAGCGAGCGTTTTCGGCAGCGCCGTCGGATTGCTGGTCGACTGGGAGCCGTTTGATTTCGGTTTGCGAAGATCTCGTGTGGAGTTCGCTGAGAGCGCCAGAAGGCGAACGGAAGCATCCGTGGTCCGGACGCAGTTCGAGGCGGGCTCGGCCGCGGCCGATTCCTACTTGACCATCCTTGCCGCTCAGGAAACTGTGAAGGCCGCAAGCGCGAGCGTCGAGCGCAGCCGCGTCATAGTGACAGCGGTTGATGCCTTGGTTCGTGCGGAACTACGCCCCGGCGCCGACGCGGCCGTGGCGCGCGCCGAATTCGCGGCGGCTCAGGCGCAGGTGGTACGCGGACAACAGGCGGTGGCCGAGGCTAAGGCTGTGCTCGCCGGTCTCATTGGCGAGCAACCCGCAAACATTACGGTCGTTGAAGGTAAGCTCCTTTCGCTGCCGGAGCTAACGCCCCAAACACCGGCCCAAGTGACGGAGAATCCATTCGCGAGAGAACAGAGTGCTGCAATTGATGAAGCGAAGGCTCGGCTGAAAACGTTCGATCACCAGTGGGTACCCAGGTTTTCGGTTCAGGGAACCACCTATGCGCGAGGCACGGGGGCGAAACCGGACTTCACGACTCTTGGTGGAGCAAACGGGCTCGCTCCTAATTTCTACAACTGGGGCGTAGGTTTTTCCGTCAAATTCCCGATCCTTGATCTTGCGCCCATTCGAGCGCAGCAGGCCGAACAGGCCGCCAATGTTCGGACTGAAGAGGGCCGATATCGGCTGATCGTGACGGAACTCGAAACCCGTCGAAATCGCGCTTTGGCGGCGGTCGAGGCGGCCAGGCAATTGGCACAATTGACGCCGACCCAGCTCGAATCTGCCAAGACGGCGGAAGCGCAAGCGCAGGCACGCTATAGGTCTGGTCTTGCGACACTAGTCGAGGTCGCGGATGCCCAACGTGTGCTCGCCCAGGCAGAAATCGATGATGGCCTCGCGAGGCTGAACGTCTGGCGAGCGCTCCTCGCGCTACGCTCGGCTGAAGGCGATTTGGCGCCTTTCCTCGATATGGCGGACCGGTAAGGAAAAGGGAGAGGTCTATGTGGCTCATTCATACGGCAATGCGCCGTCCGATCACCATCCTGATGGTGATCATCGGAATCGCTCTTTGCTCCATCCTTGCGATTCGGCGGATGAAGGCGGACATCTTCCCGCAACTCGGAACTCCCGTGATCTACGTAGCGCAGCCCTATGGCGGCATGGACCCTGCGCAGATGGAAGGCTACATCGTGAACTACTACGAGTACCACTTCCTGTATGTCAGCGGAATTGATTTCGTGGAATCGCGCTCCATTCAGGGGGCCTCGATCATAAAGCTGCACTTCCACGAGGGGACGGACATGGCACAGGCGATGGCCGAAACCGTTGCACAGGTCAATCGGTCGCGCGCGTTCATGCCTCCGGGTACCGTGCCACCATTCGTGACCCGTTTCGACGCGGGTAGCGTTCCAGTGGGTTATCTCGTGTTCTCGAGTGCGACGCGAAGTGTGGACGAGATCTCCGATCTTGCTCTCTTCCGTATCCGGCCGATGTTCTCGCGCCTTCCTGGTGTGTCAGCGCCTCCGCCGTTTGGCGGAACAGCCCGTAGCGTTGTCGTTCACGTCGATCCGGACAAACTTCGCTCGTACGGAATGTCGCCGGATGAAGTGGTCCAGTCGATCGCCATGACGAACACCCTCACGCCTTCAGGGAACGTACGTGTGGGGGATCTGAATCGGGTCGCGACTTTGAACTCAACTGTCTCAGAGGCCGCCGAGCTGAATAATGTTCCTGTCCGGCAGGGCGCCGGGCCAACTGTGTTCCTTCGAGATATTGGTTATGCCGAGGATGGGGCCGACATTCTAACCAGCTACGCGTTGGTGAATGGGCGGCGCGCCGTCTACATCGCCGCCACAAAGAGAGCTGATGCCTCCACTCTCGATGTAGTGCGGAGGATCCGGGAGGCCCTGCCGACTTTTCAGTCTGCGATTCCAGAGGACATCCAGGTTTCCTTCGAACTTGACCAGTCGTTCTACGTCACCAGCGCGTTGAGGGCGCTCACACAGGAAGGTCTGATGAGCGCCTTTCTTACTGGGCTGATGATCCTGATTATGCTCAGGAGTGTTCGCACCGCTTTCGTCGTAGTGACAACGATTCCGGTTGCGCTGCTCTCCGCAGTTGTGGCCCTTTGGGCCACGGGGCAATCCTTGAATTTGATGACACTGGGCGGCCTCACACTCGCGATCGGCGTCCTTGTAGATGAATCGGTTGTGGCCGTGGAGAACATTCACACGCATTTCGGCCACAACAAGGGCACTGCGCGAGCCGTGCTAGAGGCCAGCAAAGAAGTTGTCATTCCGCGGCTGCTGGCGATGTTATCTGTTGTCGCCGTGTTCGCTCCAGCCCTCTTCATGGAGGGTGTCGCCCGGGCAATGTTCGTGCCGATGGGCTTGGCTGTAGGTTTTTCGATGATCGCCTCGTATTTCCTGGCGAGCACCCTGGTTCCAATGATGGAGACATGGCTGAACCGGAAGCGAGGTGCGCGTGCGGTCCACGAACAGCCGGCTGGTTGGTTCGAACGATTTCGCGAGTCGTTTGGCGGTCTATCCCGGCGGCTGGTCCATCTTCGATGGGTGATCGTCGGTCTTTATCTGCTGGTCGCCGTTGGTGTGACCGCAATTGTGGGTCGAAATCTCGGGACGGATATCTTTCCGCAGGTCGACACAGGCCTCATCCAATTGCGATTGCGTGCTCCGACCGGGACACGTGTTGAGCGGACCGAGCGCATCACGCAAGACGTACTCGCAGAGATTCAGAAGCAAGTCGGAGGTGGCAACCTGCAAAGCTCGCTGGCTTTCATTGGCGTCCAACCTTCCGCATTTCCAGTGAATCTTATTTACCTGTGGACGAGCGGGCCGCATGAAGCCGTCATGCAAGCCGCAATCAAACCTGAAGCAGGAATCACATCAGCCGAACTGCAGGATCGATTACGAAAGAGAATTCATGAGGTTGCCCCGGGAACAAGCTTAACGTTCGAGGCTGCCGATCTGGTCAGCCAAGTGATGAGCTTCGGCTCCCCGACGCCGGTGGAGGTCGCTGTTACCAGTCCAAATCTCGCCGCAAACCGCCAATATGCGGACTCAGTCGTGGCGCAGCTCAGGCAGATTAATACCCTTCGGGACGTTCAGATTGGCGAGTTACTTGAGTATCCGACTGTAGAGACTCGGGTTAATCGGGAGCGTGCCGGCCAACTCGGCGTGTCAGTATCTCAAATCGGCAAGGCGTTAGGTCCGAGCACGTGGTCAAGCCGCTTCACAACTCCGATCTATTGGGCTGACCCGAAATCCGGGATTGCCTATCAGGTCCAGGTCGAGGTGCCGCAATCGCAGATTTCCTCCATGGATGATCTACGCCGGATTCCAGTCAGTCACAATGCCGGTGTTCCCACGCTCCTGGGGGACGTAGCCGACCTGCGTTACGGAAATATTTTCGGTGAATACCACCGTTTGAATATGCAGCGAATGCTCACAGTGAACGCGAACCTTCGCGGGAGTGATCTCGATACCGTGTCCGGTCAAATTTCGACAGTACTGGCGAAACTACCTCAGCCACCGCGTGGTGTCACTGTGTCAGTGCGAGGGCAGATCGCTCCGATGAGGCTCATGGTCGAGAACCTTTTGCTGGGGCTTTCGCTGTCAATCGTCGCCGTCTTCATCCTGCTAGCAGCATACTTCCAATCGATTCGTGTGGCATTCGTCGTTCTGCTTGCCATCCCGTCGGTGCTGGCTGGTGTCATGCTGGCCCTGTTGCTGACCGGCACTACCTTGAACATTCAATCGTTTATGGGAGCGATGATGGCTGTCGGAATTTCCGTTGCCAATACGATTCTTCTTTGCACGTTCGCCGATCAGGCCCGCCGCGGGGGATTGCCGGCCGCCGAAGCCGCCGTCCAAGCGGCACAGACACGCATCCGGCCGGTATTGATGACGAGCGTTGTCATGATCGTCGGCATGCTTCCCCTCGCTCTGGGCACGGCGCAAACTGCTCCGCTCGGCATCGCTGTCATTGGTGGTCTGACGGCGGCGACCATCACAACGCTCCTGATTATTCCAGGGGTTTTCGCTATTGTCGAAAGCCGAAGCGGCACGGCATCGCCGTCCATCGATCCTGATGATCCGACAAGCCCCCATTATGACGGTCCGGGAACGAGTCCGGTTCCGGCGTGAGGAACGAAAAATGAAACAGAAACTTCTAATGTTAGCCACCGGGATCACATTGCTCTTTGCTTCGGCGCGTGCGGCGGACGAATCCAGAGCGGTTACGGCAAAGCTGGTCGAAGTCGTGTCCAGACCCATGCAGGGAGCGACGATGCTACCCGGCGAACTTCGTCCCTATCGCAATATCGACGTGTACGCCAAGGTTTCAGGCTTCGTTGAGTCTGTGCGCGTGGACAGGAGTTCCAGGGTTCGGAAAGGCGCGTTGTTGGCTACGGTAACAGCACCCGAAATGCAGGCCCAGATCGCGGAAGCAAAAGCGCGGGTCATCGCTGTCGAATCGCAGCGAGCCGAGGCCGAAGCGAAGCGGGCAGCCGCGGAGAGTACTCTGAACCGTCTGCGTGAAGCCGCCAAGACCCCCGGGGTTGTCGCCGGTAACGATATCGTTCTCGCGGAAAAGGCGCTTGAGGCAGAGAGCGCTCGCATTGCTTCCATCGAGAAGAGCATTGAGGCGGTACAGGCCTCCGTTACAGCGCTCGAAGAGATGCTGCGATATCTGAAGGTTTCAGCCGAATTCGACGGAGTGATTACCGAACGGCTGATCCATGAGGGCAGCCTGGTGGGCCCGGAAAGCAAAGGCGCGACACCAATGTTCCGCCTGGAACAGATTGATCGGCTCCGCCTGGTCGTAGCTATTCCGGAAGCGCTGGCTGGCGGTATCCGGCGTGGAACGCGGGTTGAATTCACGGTCTCCACCTACCCCGGTGAGAAGTTCACTGGTATTGTGGCCCGGCCGGCTCTTTCCATTGATTCCAAGACGCGCACGATGCCGGTGGAACTGGATGTGACCAACACCGGCGGCCGTTTGACGCCTGGTATGTATGCGGAAGTCGCCTGGTCTCAAGGGCGGGGCGGCAGCAGCTTGCTCGTTCCGCAGAAGGCGATCAAGGCGACGACGGAGCGCATCTTCGTGATCCGGGTCGCAAACGGCGTTGCGGAATGGGTGGATGTGCGTCGCGGTGCGCCAGACGGCGAGCTAGTTGAAGTGTTCGGTAATTTGAAGCCTGGCGATAGAATCTTCGAGCGCGCGACGGACGAGGTTAGGCCGGGCACTAGGGTCACACGAGGAAAATGAGGACTGGCGGACTCATATTTGTCCTTCTCGGCCTCCTGGCTGTTAGCTCCTCACTCAGATCACAGCAGGACAGACCCCGCAACCGAGGACCTCTCCTCGGCTCAACGATTCCAGATCTTCAGGTCAGAACTACTGAGGGTGAGATCGTTGTCCTTTCGCACGTGTTGAAGAAGGGCGTCGCAGTGCTTCTGTTTGTGCCAGAAGAGACGACGGTGACGGAATGCCAAGCGCTGCGCAAAACAGTGACTCATCTCTCGTCAGCTCTGAGACCGCTGGGCATATCGCTGATTTCGGTATCTTTCGGCACCTCCGCAGGTAGCCCGAGCGGATGCGCTTTGCTGGGGAACGCTCATTTCATCGCGGATCCGCAGCGCTGGATCTTGCACAATCTCGGGAGCCAGGGCGCACGCACTTCCGCACTGCTCGTCGGTCAAGAATTGGGAATCCGTCGCGTGTTCCGGACCGACAACGGTACCCTGAAATCGGACGTTGTCATCGGGGATACCAAACTGTGGCGGGACGGGAATGCCATCTTCAAGGGCCAATGCGCTCGCTGCCACGGAGACGACGGCAAAGACGAGAGCTACCCCGGCACGAAGTCCTTGTCCGGGATCGGAAATCGGCACTCGGAAGAGAAAATCTTCGAACTCACTCAGCTCGCCGGCTTTGTCGATCTGAGCGCTCTCGATGAGCGAGCGCGACGGGCGCTGTCCATATTCGTTGCCGGGCTCTAACGGGCACCGCTGAATGTTACGCCAATCCCCAACGTGAGCAGTACTCAGAAGACCAAGCGACGAAAAGGGCATGAGAACTGCATGCCAATAAGATCGGTGGGCGGCATCAGTAAGGGCGTTCTCCGGTCCGGTATTTTTGGTTCGCGACTTTCCTGTTGACAATGCCCGCTATTTCGATAATTATGGAAGTATGGAGATTGCAAGGTTTGCCGACGACCTGGAAAGTGAGTACTCCTGCCTTGAACGGGAGAAGTGCATCCAGGCGCTCATCGCCGACCTTCCGCCAGATTGTCTGTATTGCAAACTCGGGCTCATGGAAGAGGACTTCGATTAATGGCAAAAAAGCAAAGCTCCGAACAGATAACCCGCTATGCGGACATGCTTGCGGCTATGGGGACGGAGCCGCGGCTGCGAATCATGCAGCTCCTGCTCTCAGCCTTCCCGGAAGGAATGGTCGTAGGCGAAATCGGAAGTGAGCTCGAGATCCCAAGCTCGACACTTTCTCACCATCTGGAGAAGCTAAAGAATGAAGACCTCGTGAGCGTGCGCCGCGAGGGAACCTACCTTTGGTATTCGGCCCGGACCGAGACGCTCCAAGAGCTGCTGGGCTTCCTGTACGCCGAATGCTGCACCCGGAACAAAGCGATCGAGCCACAGAAAATTGTCTGCTGCAAATAGGAGAGAAACAAATGAGCACCACAACAGAGAACATCAGAGAAGTAGTCAAGGAGAAGTACGGCGAAGCAGCGCTTCGCGTGACGACGGGAGGAAGCTCTTGCTGTGGAGCAGGTGCCGCTTGCGGCACTGATCTAGACCCGATCACGTCGAATCTTTACGACGAGAAGCAGAAACAAGGCTTGCCGGAAGAGGCGGTGCTTGCGTCCCTCGGTTGCGGAAATCCAACAGCGCTTGCTCAGCTCAATCCCGGCGAAACGGTCCTCGACCTCGGCTCTGGAGGGGGTATTGACGTGCTCCTCTCAGCGAAGCGGGTCGGCCCGACTGGTAAAGCGTATGGCCTCGATATGACGGACCAGATGCTCGCCCTTGCACGAGAGAATCAGAAGAAGTCCGGCATTGAAAATGTCGAGTTCCTAAAAGGCGAAATCGAGCACATTCCGCTACCTGACAATTCCGTCGATGTGATCATTTCAAACTGCGTGATCAATCTCTCGGCCGACAAGGATCGGGTTCTGCGGGACGCTTTCCGGGTGCTGAAGCCTGGCGGGCGGTTTGCCGTATCGGATGTCGTTACCCGCGGCGAGATGCTCCCGGAAATCCGTGAGCGCGTGCTTCTCTGGGTTGGGTGCATCGCCGGTGCGCTTGAAGAGAACGAGTATCGCTCGAAGCTCACCGCCGCGGGATTTGAGAACGTTGAGCTTGAGCCGACGCGCATCTACCGTGTGGAGGACGCCCGCACGTTTCTGAGCGGTCAAGGAATCGATGTGGACGCTATCGCTCCTCAGGTAGACGGCAAATTCATGAGCGCCTTTGTCCGCGCAACGAAACCGGCTGGCGCATGCTGTGCGCCTGGCTGCTGCTCGTAGCCGTAAAGTATGAGTTCCGCCCGCAAACTGGCTGCAGAAGGAATTGGAACGGCTCTCCTTCTCGCGGCGGTAGTTGGTTCCGGCATCATGGGAGAGCGGCTGAGCGGCGGAAACGTCGCCATCGCTCTCCTTGCAAATACGATTGCTACCGGGGCAACACTTATCGCGATCATTCTCACCTTCGGGCCGATTTCGGGTGCTCACTTCAATCCGGCTGTAACGTTGGCTGACGCTTCGCAGGGAGGCCTCCGCTGGACGGAAGTGCCGGGGTACCTCGTCGCACAAGTGGTCGGGGCATTTCTGGGGGTCGCCGCGGCGCATCTCATGTTCAGCGAGCCGCTCTTTGCGCCCTCCCAGCACGTGCGGGCCGGGGGAGCACAGCTCTTTAGCGAGTTCGTCGCTACTTTTGGGCTGCTCTCTGTTATCTGGGGTTGTGCCCGGCTCCGTTCGGAAGCGGTGCCGTTTGCGGTCGGCCTGTACATCACTGGCGCCTACTGGTTTACGCCTTCTACCTCCTTTGCAAATCCGGCGGTGACTCTCGCCCGATCGTTTACAAAGACCTTTGCAGGCATTCGGCCGGCCGATGCGCCCGGCTTCATGGTTGCGCAACTCATCGGCGCTTTCGCGGCAACGCTCCTCTTTCGCTGGCTCATGCCGTCGCTGCCACGGACCGCGCCCGATGTTGTCGTGCCGCACAGCAGGGGGACGCGGGACTTGGGCCAGTAGCCATGCGTCTTCTCATAATCGGCGGCAGCGATGCGGGCATAAGCGCAGCACTTCGCGCCCGCGAATGTGGAGCAACCGCTATCACCGTTGTTCTTGAGGACGTCTTCCCGAATTTCAGCATCTGCGGGCTACCGTTTTACCTGAGCGGCGAAACTCCAGACTGGCGCACCCTCGCCCACCGAACAGAATTTGAGGGCATCACGCTTCTAAAGGACCATACTGCGCAGGCAATCAATCCCTCAAGGAAATCGGTCGAGGTTGCAAATCGCAATGGCGCTTCGCGAACACTCTTCTATGACCGACTTCTTATTGCGACCGGCGCGGCGCCCGTAAAGCCGCCGCTATCCGGTCTCGGCCTTCCGGGTGTTTATCCGCTACACACAATGGAGGACAGTTTTCAGGTTCATGAGGCACTGACAAGAGATAAGCCACGCTCTGCGATCATCATCGGCTCGGGCTACATCGGCGTTGAGATGGCGGACGCTCTTACGCGCCGGGGGCTGGAGGTAACGATTGTCGGAAGGAGCGGGACGGCGTTTCCGAGTGTCGATCCTCTGCTCGGGAAAGTCGTTGAGGAGGAACTGTCCCGCCACGGCGTTACGGTCCGAAGCGGTATTAGCGTTCAGGCGATTGAGAAAGCTGGCTCGCGTCTCTTGGTGACGGGCTCACCTGGTCTTCGAAAGGAGGCAGACCTTGTGCTCTATGCGGTCGGGGTGCGGCCGCGAAGTGAGCTAGCGCACGCGATCGGTATTCCGACCGGCGAACGTGGAGCCATTTGTGTGGACCGGAGTATGCGGACGACGGTGCCCGACATTTATGCTGCCGGAGATTGTGTCGAGACCTGGCACCGCCTTCTCGGCCGCTATACGTATCTGCCGCTCGGAACGACGGCCCACAAACAAGGCGGTGTTGCCGGTGAGAACATGGCCGGAGGAAACCGGGAGTTTCAAGGGTCGGTCGGAACGCAGGTTGTTAAATGTTTTGAGATCGCAATCGCCCGGACAGGACTGCGTGACGACGACGCCCGGCGCGCCGGATTTGACGCCGTGACCACACAGACTACAGTCTGGGACCACAAAGCTTATTATCCGGGGGCAAAAGAGCTTCATTTCCGCGTGACCGGGGACAAGAACTCCCGGCAGCTCCTTGGCGCTCAGCTTGTGGGCCATTATCAAGCCGAGGTCGCAAAGCGCATCGACATTTTTGCCGTAACGCTCTTCCACAAGATGCGGGTCGAGGAGCTAAACGATTTTGATCTCAGCTACACGCCGCCTGTCAGTAGTCCATGGGACCCTGTTCAAATGGCAGCGCAAGCATGGTCCCGCGAAATCGCCAGCGCCACCGCACCGGAAACAAGGAACGTATGAAAAAGAGTGTGCTCATTCTTTGCACCGCAAATTCGGCCCGGAGCCAAATGGCTGAAGGGCTTTTGCGGCATGATCACGGCGAAGATTTTGAGGTTGAAAGTGCCGGTACACGCGCAAAGCATGTCAGGCCGGAAGCGATCCAAGTGCTGAAGGAGCTCGGTATCGATATCTCATCGCAGCGTTCGAAGACAGTCGATGAGTTCGCAAAGCGGACGTTCGATCACGTCCTCACGGTCTGCGATAACGCAAAAGAAAGCTGTCCCATTTATCCGGGCCACTCGAACCGGCTACACCACAGCTTCGACGACCCGGCCGCCGTTCAAGGCTCAGAAGAGGAGCGGCTCGCCGCGTTCAGGAGGGTGCGGGATGAGATCCGGGCTTACCTAAGAGACTTCACTGCTCAAGCTGCATCAAAAGCGGGTCAAGAGCGTACGCGCTAAGTAGATAACGGCAGACACCCAGGGGCAACATTTGCTTAATTTAGTTAGGCAATGACCTTCGCCTCGCCAGGCCCGATCCGTCGCTCATAAACGGTTCAGTCGAGGTTCCCTTGCTCAACCACGACATTCTCACGAACGATAAGCCGGCTCGGAACGAGCTCTCGAAGTTTCGGAAGGACCCGCTCGACGTGTTCCTCAAAGTCGACGAAAACAATGACTACCGGCAGGTTGCCGCCAGCTTCAACGAGTCCTGCGGTATGAACGCTATTCCTGCCGGTGAACCCGGCCACCGCGTGGAACGCGCTAGCACCGGCAACGTTCTCATTTCTCAGGGTCTGGAGAATCTGGTGCCACTTGTCAGATTCGTGCAAATACATCGTCACTTGGACTGCGGTCTTCATTTCTCCCCCTAAAGGCTGCGCGCCAGCATGGCGCCGAGAACGACGCCTATTAAGCACAGCGCATTTGAGAAAAGGATGTTGAGCACCGCGGGGAGCCACTGCCCTCGCTCAAATAACGCGAACGTTTCAAAGGCGTAGCTCGAATATGTGGTGTACCCCCCGCAGAAGCCGACGGCGACAAGCAAACGCCAGCGCGGATCAACCAGCACGCGATCAGTTATCCAGATGAGAAAAACCCCGAGGATGAAACTGCCGGTGACGTTTACGATCAAAGTGCCGTAAGGAAACGCAGTAGTGAATTTGGCAACCTGTTGAGCGACGAAGTAACGAAGGTTCGCTCCGAAAGCTGCTCCCAGTGAGATCAAAAGTATCGTTTGCAAGGCGCACTCCAACCGTTAAGAGTTTGGTAGGAGTTATCAGCCCGTGGGCGGTTGTTGGCGAACCCCATCGCCGTTCAACTATTATCCTAAACGACGCGTAGTGCCGCCGCTAGTGGGTTCGTCAAACAGCCGCCGCATAATCGCGTCCATGTGCACACGGGCACAATCTACGTAAGGGAAATCGGTATTTGCTTCGTTAAAAAGCAGCGACAATTCGGTCCCGGCTAGAACGATCGCTTCGACGCCGTCACGCTCCCGGAGGGTGTGGGCAAGCGCCCTAAGACGGTCATGCAGCTCCCTGGTCATTACCGTCGGGTCATTCACAATCTGAAGATAGGTCTCGTGAATGTAATCCGTCTCATCAGGTTTTGGCGCGACAACGTCTACGCCCTTGAGCTGACCGAATATATGCGTCGTGATTGTAAATTGTGTTCCAAATAGCGCCACCCGCTTCAGCCCTCGAATGCGAATCCTGCGGGAGACTTCCTCCACGATATTGACGAGCGGAAGCGGGCACATGCTGACGAGCTCGACGGCGCAGATGTGTGGAGTAACGGCTGCAATCGCGGCCACCTCCGCTCCAGCGTCTGCTAACCGGCCGACACACTCTGAAAGGTATTCTGCCAGCCCCACAACTTCTCCGTGCTCAACGTGTTTCAACACCCGGTTCAAATCCGCGTGAAGCACCAGAAGCCGTGGTACACTTTCGCGCGCAGCGTGGGCCTTCACCAGTTCCTGGTAGTAGTGAACCGTCGCACCTGGGCCGAGTCCACCGATTAGACCGAGGCAGCGACCATAAAGTGTGGCGCTCATAGAACTTCCACTCATCTGAACTTAGGCCTTCGCGCCTGCGTGCTCGGTTCGTGCGGCTGTCCAGACCTCGCGCGCGGCATGGGCGTTCATGAGTGTAATACCCAATCCAACGATCAGATCAGGCCACACCGAGAGGGTATAGGCCGTCAAGAAACCCGCAACGATGATAGCGACATTCGCCAGAGTATCGTTTCGGGCTGAGAGGAAAGCGGCTCGGGTCAGGCTCCCCCTGATGACTCCGGTTACGGACGAGCATGAAGGCGCATGCAAGATTGATTGCCAGCGCCCCGGCACCAGCGAGTGACGCGACAACGCCGCTAATCGGCCGTTCCCCGAATCGCGCGTCGCGCGTGACTCGCTGTGCACTCTCGCTCCTCGTATTGAAAAACCCCGCAATGAGATGCGCTGAGGAATTTTCCGGATGCCTGCATGCGCAGCGCCTTGATCTGGTCGTTCGCGCTACGCGCCACGGGGACGATGTACATTGCCGCTTCACGCAGCGACATACCCAAGCGAGATGCCTTACGACAACACTCTTTGATCTCAGCACCAGTCCATCCATCGTCTTCCGGAAGATCCCCGGCAACACTGTATTTGGCGAGGTAAATTTGCCAAATTGTATCGCGCTCCTCCGGCGTCGGTAGGTCAAAGAAGAATGTCCCAAGCGTGAACCGCCGCCGCAGTTCCGGTGGCAGTGAGCCGATCGAGTTGCAGGTGGCGATCCAGAGGCTGCGCCCATGTGAGACGACATCGACGATCTGTAGAGCCGCCCGGAGTCGTTCTCCCGAAGAGCCCACGAGCGAACTTTGCATAGCCCCTAGATCAAAGGCGATCGTTGGAATGCCGGCTTCATTGCCGGTAGCTTTTGCTACGGCAGATTTTGCCGCTCCTGGAGGTCCTAAGAACAAGGCTCCCTCCGCTTCACGGTCCTGCATCCAGGTAAGTATCGTTCCCGTCATTTCTGTCTTAACGCCGGAGAGATCGGTGCCTGTCCCAGCGAATGCTTTCTCGATCTCGTCGATGAAGACTACAATCCGTGGGGGCGTGCTGCTGCGAATCACAGCCGCCAAGAAGCGTTTCACGTTCTCGCACCCACCGATTTGGTCAAATTGTTCTCCTCCACGCCATACGCGGAGCCCCGGTGTTTGTTCGATCACCTGCCGCTTTCGCTCCCACAATGCATCGGTGTCGAGACCTGCTTTACTCAGACACATCGATACGACCTGCTCCGCGGGAAATGCGCCGAGGCCGACCAGCGCGTCAACTGCTCTGGTTATCGTGCTTGTTTCAAGAGCGGGTAATTCAGCGGCCGCAATTGTATCGGACACAATCCCGGCCAACACTGCTGACGACGGTAGGGGCTCGTCGATTAGGAGAATGTCCTGGGCAATCTCTTCCGGTAGTGTGGAACTCGGCGTCAAGAGCAGCACTAGCATCCGTCCGTTCCTCTTGAAGGGATCGCGCAGATTCCAGATTCCCTGCACGACGGATGGATCGGCGAAGTACCGTTGACAATTGGCGAGAAGCAAAATGGCGTCGTCGCGAAATTTCTCCGCCAGCTTCAGCACCTCCGCTGGCCCGAGCGTTGATGGATCGGAGCCGTTCAGCAGTTGCGAGACGTGCTCCTTGCCAGCGCGGCTGAGGCCGATTGCGCCTTTCATGATGTCCCAGCTCACCACCGAGGTGCTATCCCAATCGTTGCCCAGCACGCGCCTAACCGCATCCAGAGTGCTTGCCGGGTCAGCGGTGCGCACGGCGATCAGGGGCGTGGAAGTCCGCCGAGCAATTTTCACACTCCTAATGAAGTCATCGACATTTTGAATCACAAGTTGGCCTCCTTGCCTGTTCCCATATCTGGTTTAATGTCGCCATCGGACGGAGAATCGCGTGAGCCTACGCATAACACCGATTGGAGATGCGAAATGAAGAGAAGCTTAGATATCGAGTTCGCTCAAATGACCCTTGCTTTATCCGTTGATGGGCATTCCATGGCCCTATCGGAAAGCCAACAACACGAACTTGTCCTCGCGTTAGCTGATCTGTTACTCAACGCAGCAGGTTCGGGAACCGAATATGATCGAGAGGGTGTAGCATGAATCCGAAGCTCACTGCGGAGAGGCTCCGAAGGCGTGCCCTGGTCTACATTCGGCAGTCCACTCCCGGTCAACTCCAACACAACCAAGAAAGCCAACGCCGGCAGTACGGGCTGGCCGATCGGGCCCGCGAGTTTGGATTTAACGATGTTGCCGTGGTAGACGATGACCTTGGCCGATCAGGGTCAGGTTTGGTTGAACGACCAGGCTTTCAGCGCCTTGTTGCAGAGGTTTGTTCCGGTCAGGTCGGCGCCGTTTTCTGCATTGAGGCATCGCGCCTTGCGCGGAATGGTAGGGACTGGCATCATCTCATTGAGCTGTGTGGCATGGTCGGGGCGGTGGTCGTCGATCCTGACGGTATCTATGACCCTGGTGTAATTAACGATCGACTGCTTCTCGGCCTAAAAGGCACAATGAGCGAATTCGAGCTGAGCCTGTTGCGGCAACGTTCTCAGGAAGCCATCCGCCAGAAGGCGGCTCGAGGCGAGTTGCGTTTTGATCTGCCCGTCGGTTTCTGTTGGGGGCTGACTGGGAAAATTGAGACGGATTCTGACCAGCGTGTCCAGCATACGGTGCGACTCGTCTTCGACAAAATGGCCGAACTGGCCTCGATGCGGCAGGTGCTCCTTTGGTTCCACAACGAGAACTGCGAGCTACCCGCAGCGATCCACGATGCATCGGGAACGCGCGTTGTTTGGAAGGCTCCGGTGTACCATTCGATCCTCGCAATGGTGACAAACCCAATGTATGCCGGTGCCTACGCGTTCGGGAAGACCGAGAGCCGAACTAAGATGATCGAGGATCGCGCCCGGAAGAGCTCGGGACACCGAAAGCCAATCGATCAGTGGACGGTGTTGATCCGTGACCATCATCCCGGATACATTACCTGGGAACAGTATGAGAGAAACCAAGCGATAATTGCTCAAAATGCTCACATGAGGTCCACGGGAGAACCGAAATCGGGTAGAGGTGGCCGCGCACTGTTGTCGGGGTTGCTGCGTTGTGGCCGCTGCGGGCGATTGCTTCACGTGTGGTATCGCGAGCCGGGCATCGCGCGCTTCCACTGCTGGGGCACGTCCCTTTATCACGGGGGCAAACGATGTATCGCCTTCGGCGCTTCTGCACCCGCGAAAGCGATCAGCCAGGAAATTCTACGCGCCGTCGGAGATAATGCCGTGGAGGCCGCGATACAAGCGGCGGAGCAGGGGCTTCAGCAACAGCAAGCCAAGCGGCAGGCTTTTGAGCTCGAACTCGAAGAGGTCCGCTATCAAGCGCATATTGCCTCACGCCGATTCGAGGCTGTTGATCCGGCCAACCGTCTCGTCGCCGCTGAGTTGGAAACAAGGTGGAATGCGGCTCTAAAGAGAGTAAGTGATATCGAGCAGAAGCTCCGGAGCTTTGACTCGAACCTCTCAACAACCCCGCCGCCAGACAGGCAACTTCTCACCGATCTCGCGCGCCGTCTATCGAATGTTTGGGAGTCTGAACGAACGGACATGCGAATCAAGCAGCGTGTCGTTCGAATCCTCATCCGCGAAATCGTCGTGGATGTCGATGATGTGAAGCGTGAGATCCTGATGACTATTCACTGGATCGGAGGAAGGCACTCGGAGCTACGCGTGCCGAAACCTGGACCCGGCGATCACCGGCGACGCACCAATCTCGAAGCAGTAGAGGTAGTTCGGCAGATGTCCGGCCAATACCCCGATAAAGAGATTGCTTCCACCTTGAATCGTCTTGCACTCAAGACGGGAGCCGGGAATACGTGGACTCCGCTCCGGGTTGCGACGCTGCGAAGCTATCATCGCTTTCCTGCTTTTCAAGCCTCCAATGAAAACAGTAGTTTCTTGACTCTCGAGCAAGCAGCGGACAAATTGGGTGTTTGCGCGACGACGGCGCGCAAGCTTATCGACCTCAAGATACTCCGCGGCACTCAGGTGGTCGAATCAGCTCCATGGCGAATTCCCAAGGACGCGATCGAAGATGATGCGGTTAGGCAGGCGGTGAAGGGCATCAAGGACCAGCGTCGTGTTCCGCAGCTACTCGAAAACGGCAACCAAGGATTAATGTTCTCCGACACTTAGCGAAAGGGTGTAGAATGTCGCAGGATCGGGCAGTCCGATGAAGATGACGCCATCCGCGCTGCGATCCTGCATCCAACTCAGCATGGTGCCGGTCATCTCGGTCTTGACACCTGACGTATCGGTTCCAGCGCCGGCGAACGCCTTTTCAATTTCATCCACAAACACAATCACGCGCGGAGCTTCCTGGCCCTGAAGAACCGCGCTGAGAAACCGTTTGATGTTGTCGCATCCGCCGATCTGATCGAAGCTCTCCCCTCCACGCCAGATTGTGAGCCCAGGGGTCTGCTCGACGGTTTGGCGCTTCCGTTCCCAAAGCCGGTCGAAATCGATGCCGCTTTTTGAGAGCGACATGGCCAGGGCCTGCTCCGCTGGAAACGCCGCCAGACCAACAATTGCGTCGACGGCTCTCGAGACGATGCCGACATCCGGTACCGGCAGATTGGCCGACTCGAACGTGTCGGATACCAATCGTTCCAGGTCTTCTGCTGATAGAAGGGGTTCGTCGATGACCATGACATCGTTTTGAACCTCAACAGGGAGCCTTGTACCCGGTGGAGTCACTAGCACCAGCATCTGGCCACCGGCCTTGAAGACATCGCGCAGGTTCCAAATCCCCTGT
>CAYTVP010000033.1:0-12055 GCA_964441675.1 uncultured Solibacteraceae bacterium
ATGGCCCGCCGCAGCGACAATTCGTCTCGCGTGGACTTGCCGACCAGAAAATGCCCCAGTGGACTTTCCGGATGGGCCTTGGCGTATTGCTGAAATCGCCGGACGACTTCTTCTTCGTTCGGACCCGCGTGTTCCAAGATGCGGCTGAGAAAAACCACCGGCTGCTCGACATCCGGCGAAAGACGGTTGGCATCCAGGAATGCCACGACAGCGTCCTGAAATCGCCGCTGACCATAGTAGGCCACTCCAAGAGAGAGGGCTGCCTGAGCGCTATCGGGAAACTTCTTTCGAGTCGCTTCGAGGACAACCGCCGCCTCGGCAAAATTCTGCGTCCGAAGGAGAATATTGCCTAGCTCCGTGTAGTTGGACTCCACCTCCGGATGCTGTCGGATTGCCTGCTGCAGAGCGGTCACTGCCTTAGCCGGATCGCTCTGCGCAGGTTGTCCGAATGCTCCTGAAGCCAACAGGACGACGGCGAGCTTCACGCCCCAATTAGAACATGAAGCGAAGCGCGAACTGTACGTAGCGTGCCGAACCAGGCAATGTTGCTGACAACCGTCCATAGTTACTGGTATTTCCCTGTGTGTTGCCTAGTGAGCCTACCGAGAACCGGGGCGTATTGGTCAGGTTCAGGAACTCGCTGCGGAACTGCAGCCGGAACCGCTCGGTGAATGCAAAATCCTTAAACACCGAGAAATCGAGGTTGCGAATTCCGGGGCCGACACCGGTTTGCGGACCGATGTTGCCACCGGTACCGACAGCCGGGCTTTGGGTGGCCGTCGTATCGAACCACTGGTCAGGCGTGCGCCCACCCGCCGGCGCGTCCATAGGACTCTTGCCGGCTACCGCATCCGGACGGCAGGAACTGAAGGAGCTGACGCAATTCTGCGACCGGAAAGTAAAGGGCTGGCCGGTCGAAAAAGTGAGGATTCCGTTTGTCTGCCATCCGCCGATAACCAGGTCCGCGAACTTGCTCACGCTCGATCCGTAACGGCGTCCGCGGCCAAACGGGAGATCGTAGGTGAAGTTCGTCACAAATCGGTGACGGATATCCCAGGCGGCACTTGAGTACTCGCAGCCATAGCCGCACGTAATGTCGTAGATTCCGAAGCCGGACGATCCAGATAATGTAGTGTTTGTATTCGCGAAGGTATGACCCCACGTGTAGGACGAAGTGAATGTGAGGCCCGACGAGTAACGCTTTTCGAACTTCGCTGCCAATGCGTTGTAGTTCGAAATACCAAAAGTCGATGTCAGCGAAAGTCCGCCGCGCAGCCACGGATAGAGGCGGCGGGAGTTCACATCGGCTCCGGGAAGAGGACTGTTCCGCGGTTGGTTTGGATCCCAATTGATCAGCTGCCGCGAGCCCTTCGACCCGATGTAGCTTACTTCGAGAGCCGAACCCCAGCCGAGGTCCTGTTGGATGGTGAAGTTCCACTTCTGTACCAGCGGATTCCTGAAGTTCGTTTCGACGCCCCGGAAGCTGATGTTTGCCGGCAGAGTGAATGTATTCAACGGCCATCCATCGGAAAAGCGATTTAGGAAGGGGTGGCCCTGTTGGAATGCGGAATTGAGATTCAGATCCATGATGTTGTTGAATGGAACGCTCAATCCGCGATTGGGACTTCCTCCCTGATTTTCCTCCCCGCCGTAGAAAAGGCCGAAGCTGCCGCGCACGACCGTTCTCGTGAATACCTGGTACGCAATTCCGATCCGGGGTCCGATGTTGGTCTTATCCCAGGGGATCAAATACTTGTCGGCTTGGCCACGTTGCACGGTGATGTTCGGGAAGTCCCGGGCGAAGTTGACAGGCAAAGCCTCATCCTGATTCGGGCCCGCCGGAATAACCAGCGTCGCCGTGTCAGGAACATAGTTCGCTTGCCGGGCAAACCGTTCGCTGATGGGAGAAAAGAGTTCGTAGCGAACGCCGAGATTCAGAGTTAGCTTACTGGTAACTTTCCAATCGTCCTGGAAATACCACGCATGCGCCACTTTCTCCGAGGAGATGAAGTTCGTTGTAGTAAGACGGGAGTCTCCCGGATATCCGAGAAGGAATGAAGCCATCCCGTCTCCCGTTTGTCCCGGTGATTCCGGAATCGCCGTGCGATTGCGCGGGAAGCGGAAATGACCGCGTGCCGACGGAACCTGGAAAAACGGAAACTTGATCGGCCGGTACTCGTAACCGAACTTCACAGCATGCTTGCCCTTATTGATCGAAACATTTTGGATAAAATCCCAAACGTTGTTGTACTCGCGCGTCGGCAGCCAGTTGGCGCCGCCCACTGAGGTGTAGCCTTCGGGCTCGATAAGAGGCAATCCGCCGTTATCCGCGGCATTTCCCGTGGGATTTAAGCCGCCGATCCCCAATTCCGTATAGAGGTCCTGATCGGAATTTCCCTGGAACCGTTCCGTTACAAGCCGCGTGAACGCCAGCCGTGTCTCGGTCAGGAATGTCGGCGTCCATACGCGCGTCCACGAAAGCATCGCGTTCCGGCCCAGATTCTGTTCGCGGTTTCCGTTAAAGGCCGATCCATCAAGATAGCTGGGCAGCGGCGATGTAATATTCTTGCTTTCGTTCGACCAGCTGATGCTACCAAAGAGCGAATCCTTGTCGGTCAGACGATGGTCAATCCGAACGTCCCACTGATCGGCATCCTGCCGGGCTGGCGCTGTTGGAAGATAATTCTGACTGGGTAGCCGCTGTCCAATGTTCTGGTTTGCATTTGGGTAAAGATCGATCAGCCTTTTCGAGACAGGATCGAACATGCTGACAGGAATACGATTTCCCGGGAATGGATCGCGGACAACACGGCCATCGGGCGACAGCCGCTGCGAGTTCATATCGTAGATGGTTCCTTGGACAATATTCCGGCCCAGGGCATCGGTCCCTTGAGATTGCGTGCCGAGGAGACTAGAGAAATCACCATCCCGGAATCCGGGGTTCGGAATCGTGATGGGAGTCGTAATGCCGCCCAAGCCAGGAATGACTCCAGCAAGCGACCGGACTCGCGTCCCCTGCCAATCCGCAAACCAAAAAGTGCGGTTCTTGATCAGCGGGCCCCCGATAGCAATGCCGTATTGGTTCTGGCGGACATACGGGCGCGTACCGCCGGCGCGATTCCGCTCCCATGTATTCGCATTGAACTGATCGTTCTGCAGAAACTCGAACACCCTGCCATGAATTTCGTTGGTGCCGGATTTAATCGTCACGTTCACCACACCACCCGCGCCGCGGCCGTACTCAGCCGAATAGCCGTTGGTAATTACCTTCATCTCGCCAATAGCTTCTACCGAAGGACCGATGACATAAGCGGTCTGGTTGATGAAGTCGATGACGTTGACGTTGTTGTCAACGCCATTTAGCAGGAAGTTATTTTGACCGTTAGAGCGCACGCCATTCGCGGAGAATCCGCCACCGGCTCCATCGCGGGCTCCCTGCTCCGCCGGAACGACGCCCGGAGCCAATGGCGCGAGAAATGTGAACTTGCGCTGGCCGCCAAGCGGCAGTTCGCTCACACTGCGTGCCTGGAGAGTATTGCCGAGCGTGGTGTCCTCTGTTTGCAGCAAGGGCGCCGCTGCCGTGATCTCGACAGATTGCGTCATGTCGCCGACGGTAAGCTGAAGATTCACACCAATGCGGTCTCCGCCACTCAGCAGGATGTCACGCTGGATACCCTTGCGGAAGCCTGTGGCCTCCACTTCAACCGAATAAGTTCCCGCTTTCAATAGCGGGCGTATGTAGGTGCCGCTCGCATCGCTGATCGCGGAGCTGGAAATGCCTGTCGCCTGTTCGATGATCGTGATTTTGGCGCCGGCGATCAATGCGCCCGTTGGATCGGTTACTGTTCCGGTTATGGTGCCGAGGTCACGCTGCCCATAAACGGATAGATAGGAAAGAAGACAAAAGGCGACTACAAACCGAAAAGAAACAGCGCACGCATTCGCTTGGCGCATAGAATTCCCCTCAATGTAGAATCGGACCGTACGCATCGACTCACCCCTGACGATTCACCCCTGAACAGATGCGTGGGGTATATATTTCAGATTTGGCAACTAATGTCAAGAGATTAGTATTGGCAACCAGCCTCCTGAGTACTGGGGCGACCATCCACTGGACTTTCGAGGATGTCGCTTCTCAAGCGGGATTGACGCGTCCGGTGGTCTTCGGCTCCGATCAGGAGAGAAAGTACATTCTCGAATCTACCGGCACGGGCGTCGCCTTTATCGATTTCGATGGTGACGGCCGCAACGATCTTTTTTTTCCGAACGGTTCCACCCTGGATGCGAAGGACCCGCCGATACCGCTGCTCTATCGGAACGAAGGCGGCGGAGGATTTCGGGAGATGGCGCGCGAGACCGGACTTGTCGAGGGTGGCTGGGCACAAGCTGCTTGCGCAGGCGACATCGACAACGACGGCAAGACCGACTTGTTTGTCACTTACTACGGGACAAACCGCCTGTACCGGAACACCGGTTCGAAGTTTGAAGATGTCACCCGATCGAAAGGACTTGCCGGAGCGGGAAATCGTTGGGGCGCCGGATGTGCCCTCGTGGATTACGACCGGGATGGCCGCCTCGATATTTTCGTCTCGAACTATGTCGATTTCGATCTGAAGAACGCGCCGCTGCCGGGATCGATGCCGGATTGTATCTGGAAAGGGTTGACCGTGTTCTGCGGTCCGCGAGGATTGCCTATGGCACGCAATGCTCTCTACCATCAGCGCACAGACGGCACTTTTGAAGATGTTTCGGAGCGCGCCGGGATTTTGAAGCCAGGCGGCCGCTACGGGCTCGGAACCATTGCGGCTGACTTCAATAACGACGGCTGGCCAGACATCTACGTCGCCTGCGACCAGACGCCAAGTCAGCTTTATCACAACAACCGCAACGGTACATTCACCGAGCGCGGTATTGAAGCCGGGGTTGCCTATAACTTCGATGGCCGCCTGCAATCCGGCATGGGGGTTGCCGTTGGGGACTTCGACCGGAACGGATATCTCGACATCGTTAAGACGAATTTCTCGGGCGATCTTCCATCTCTTTACCTCAACGAGGACGGTAGCTTTTTCCGCGACGTGTCACAGCAAGCGGGACTGGGAGCGCATCAACTGCTGGGCTGGGGCGTGGCGTTTGCGGATTTCGACGAGGATGGGTTTCCGGATCTGGTTATGGCCAACGGCCATGTCTATCCGGAAGTGGACCGTTCGAGGCTAGGCGACCGGTATCGGCAACTGACACTGATCTACCGGAACCTCGGCAATGGTAAGTTCGCAGATCAGACGGCGCATTCCGGACCGGCGTTTGAAATACCGCGGCCGGCGCGTGGGCTTGCGACCGGGGATCTCGATGATGACGGTTACCCCGAAGTGGTTATCGCCAACATGAACCAACCGCCGTCGCTGCTCAAAAACAAGACCGTGCGGCAGAATTGGATTCGCATAGAGTTGACGGGACGAAAATCCAACCGCAGCGCCATCGGTGCGCGCGTTACCGTAACAAGCGGCGGCCGCATTCAGATGAATGAGGTGAGATCGGGCGATAGCTACTACTCGACAAATGAGCTAGCACTGCATTTCGGATTAGGGACGTCGCAGACTGTGGACCGGGTGGAAGTGCGGTGGCCAAGCGGACTCGTCGAACATTGGGAGAAACCGGCAGTGAAGAAAACACACCGCCTGGTGGAGGCCACTGGGACACCAACAAAGTTGTAACCAACGCCGCATACACTGAAGTCGTGCGCACACAACTTTCTCTTAGCGCTCTTCTGCTATTGCCTGCGCTCCATGCGGAGATTCCCGTTCATGGACACCGCGGCGCAAGGACGGTGCTTCCGGAAAATACGATTCCAGGATTCGAATATGCGATTCAGGCGGGAGCAGCCTGGATCGAGATCGACTTGTGGGCGACGAGGGACAATGTCCTCGTCGTAACGCACGACGCCGCCATCAATCGGAAAATCTGCTCCGGGCCATCCGGCGGTGAAACGGTAATCCGCAGAATGACCCTGGCCGAAGTGAAGCAATGGGACTGCGGCGCGTTGGCCAACCCGGATTATCCCCGGCAAAAAGCGGTTCCGCGTACCAGGATTCCCACTTTCGATGAAGTATTAAGCTTGGCGGCGAAGGGAAAGTTCGGTTTCAACGTCGAGATCAAAAGCAATCCTCAGAAGCCGGAACTGCAGCCGCCTCCGGAAGAATACGCACGGATGGTGATCGAGGTGATCCGGAAACACAAGCTGGAATCGCGGGTGATGATTCAATCGTTCGACTGGCGCCTGGTTCATGCTACCGCAGCACTGGCGCCCGATCTCCCGCGATCGGCGCTATTTCCGCGATCGAAACAGGAAGCAGACCGGGATTACGTCGACATCGCTCGCGAGGCGAACGTAAAGATGGTCAGCGTTCAGTACGGGACGGTGACTCCGGAAAAGGTGAGGGCGGCACACGATGCGGGAATAAAGGTGATCGCCTGGACAGCGAACGACGCGGAAGCGTGGGAGCGGTTGCAAAAGGCCGGAGTCGACGAAATCATCACCGATGACCCCGCGGGATTGCTGTCATTTCTGAAGAACTAACTCAGAATTTCTTTCACCACCCTGCCGTGAACGTCGGTGAGGCGAAAATGCCGGCCCTGAAACTTGAATGTCAGGCGGGTATGGTCGATTCCGAGACAGTGCAGAATCGTCGCGTGAAGATCGTGCACGCTCACCGGATTTTCCGTGATGTTGTAGCTGAAGTCGTCGGTAGCGCCGTAGGTGATGCCGGGTTTGATGCCCCCGCCGGCCATCCAAACCGTAAAGCAGCGGGGATGATGATCGCGGCCGTAGTCCTCCGGCGTTAGCTTGCCTTGACAGTAGACGGTACGTCCGAATTCCCCGCCCCAGACGACCAGCGTGTCGTCCAGCATTCCACGCTCTTTGAGATCGCTGATGAGGGCTGCCGTCGGCTGGTCCGTGGCGCTGCATTGCACCTGGATCTGACTCGGCAGCTTCGCGTGCTGATCCCAGCCGCGGTGGAATAACTGTACGAAACGGACACCGCGCTCGGCCAGTCGCCGGGCAAGGACGCAATTGGCTGCGTAGGTTCCCGGCTTACGGGAATCGGGCCCATATTTCTCGAACGTCGACTCCGGCTCACTGGACAGATCGGCGAGTTCCGGAACGGAGCTTTGCATCCGAAATGCCATTTCATATTGCGCGATACGCGTCGAAATCTCCGGGTCGCCGGTTACTTCGAGGCGTTCGCGATTGAGCACTGCAAGGTCGTCCAGGTAACGCCTGCGCGCCGCGGAGTCGATGCCCGGTGAATTCGAAAGAAACAGCACAGGATCGGCGCCGGCGCGGAACTTCACGCCCTGATATCGAGTGGGAAGAAAACCGCTGCCCCAGAGACGGTCGGCAAGCGGCTGATCGCCGAGAGATCCACCCTTCGAGGTCATTACAATAAACGCTGGCAGATCCTGGTTCTCGCTACCGAGGCCATAGGCCAGCCAGGAGCCGATACTCGGACGACCGGCGAGCTGAAAACCGGTCTGAAAGAACGTGATTCCGGGGTCGTGATTGATCTGGTCGGTGTAGAGCGAGCGGACGAAGCAGAGGTCATCGGCCACTTTCGCCGTATACGGCAGGAGATCGCTTACCCAGGCACCGCTCTCGCCGCGCTGTTCGAACGGGAAGATGGACTGCGCAACCGGGAACGCGGTCTGCGTGGCGGTCATCGCTGTCAAACGCTGCCCCATTCGAATGGATGCAGGGAGATCCTTGCCTTGCATCTGCTCCAACGCAGGTTTCGGATCGAAAAGATCGATCTGCGACGGGCCGCCGAACTGAAACAGATAAATGGCCCGTTTTGCCTTCGGTGCAAAATGTGGAATCGTTTCGGCGCCTACCGCCGTAAGCTGTGACAGGGCCGCGGCGCCGAGGCCGGCCGTCGAACGAGACAAAAATTTTCGCCGGTCCATCATTCTTTTGTGATCGCCTCGTCAGTATTCAGGAGCATGCTGGAAACAGCTGTCCAGGCGGCGTGCTCAGCCCGATCGAGTGATTCCTTCCGTTTGGAGGAACCCTGGCTGAGAAGACTGTCGGCGCGCTCCGGGTTGCCGGCAAAGTAGTCACGATAATACCCAAGCGAGCCACGCAGCGTTTCCTGCTCCGCCGGCGACGGTTGGCGCACCAGGATCAGACGGAACGCATAACGCAAGCGATCGCTTTCCCGGCGCTCGAGAAGAACGCGTTGGGCAATGTTGCGCGCCGCCTCAACGAATGTCACATCGTTCATCAGATTCAAAGCCTGCAGCGGCGTGTCCGTGCGTGTTTCGCGAACCGTGCAGCTTTCCCGCATGGCGGAATCAAAATTTGCCATAAATGGCGGTGCCGCGGTGCGTTTCCAGAATGTGTACAGGCTTCGCCGGTACAGCCCGTCCCCCGTGTCGGGAACATAGTCCGCCGTACCGAGCTCACTCCACAGGCCGGCGGGTTGGTAAGGTTTCGCGGACGGACCGCCGATTTGATCGACTAGCAGCCCGGCGGCGAAAAGAGCCTGGTCGCGAATCACTTCCGCAGGCAGCCGCATGCGAGCACCGCGGGCCAGCAATCGATTCTCGGGATCTCGCTGCTCGAGCACCGGCGAAACGTTCGATGTCTGGCGATACGTCGAGCTCATCATGATCGTCTTCAGCAGTTTCTTGACGTCCCATCCACTCTCTACAAATTCCACGGCCAGCCAATCGAGCAGTTCCGGATGGGATGGCCACTCGCCCTGAACACCGAAGTCTTCCACAGTCTTGACAATCCCCGTTCCGAACAGCATCTGCCAGAAGCGATTGACGGTAACCCGTGCCGTGAGCGCGTTTGCCGGATCGGCCAGCCATTTCGCCAAGCCCAGACGGTTCGCGGGGGCGCCGGCGGGCAGCGGATGAAGGGATGCCGGCACATTGCGCTCCACTCGCTCGCCGGGCTTGTCATACACGCCGCGCTGCAACAGAAACGTTTCCTTTGGCTGCGGCAGCTCTTCCATCACCATCACCGTCGGAACCGACTCGAGATAAGCAAGACGCTCGCGCCGGGCGGACTCCAGGGCTTTCCACCAGTTGGAGATGGGCCCTGTTTCGAGGTATGCCCGGCGCATCTTCAGCGATTCGAACGGCGAGCGATCGCGCGGATTGCGGCGCGCAATGGATCCAAGGGCCGCTGGCGTCGCGAGAACCCTGATTTCTTCGGACTCCAGGGCACGCCCGTAGACGCGACTGCGGTCGATCACGCCGGCGAACTTTCGTCCCGCCGAACCGCCCGCGCCCACGCGAAGCGGCTCCTTAACGGCAAAATCCTGATTGATCGCGTCGAGGATGATCTCTACTTCCTGTGACTCGCCATTCACGTAAAGGCGAACTCCGGTCGCAACACGGGACCCGTCGTAGGTAAGAGCGACGTGAGCCCGTTCGCCGGACTTCAGCTTGGCCTTGGACTGGACCCGGATCGAATCATCCAGGCGGCGCTTGATGAAGTTTGCCTGAAGCTTCCCATCTTCGAGATACAAGCCATACCCTTCGCCGTTCTCGTCGTCAATCGCCCGGGTAATCACCGGCCCGGTTACGTCCCGCGGTTCGACCCAAGCCGCAAGAGTGAACTTGCTGAGAAAACCAAAATTTGTCTCGCCGCCGTCTTGAACAACGACCGTTCCCGTGTACGCCGGCGCGGACGCTACCATCCCGTCCTCCGGTTGAAACTCCGCATTAGCGGCCAGATTCGCGATCCACTTCCGTTCCGTTTCCCGATTTTCGGACTCGGCTCTTTCGAAAGCTTTCCTGGCTTTCGTAATTTGCGCGTCGAGCGCTTGAAGACGTGTTTGCTGCTCCGGCGTTGGCGCCTTCACATAAGGCGGAGTGTTGCCGTACTTAAGATAGCGGCCCAATTCAGGAATGTTGTTGAAGTAGGCGAGGAGACTGTAGAACTCTGTCTGCGTGAACGGATCGTACTTGTGCGTGTGGCACCGCGCGCACCCCATTGTGACGCCAAGGAACACCGTTGACATGGTTTCGACTCTGTCGACCGCGTACTCCACCAGATATTCCTCCGGCACGATTCCGCCTTCGGAGTTACCGCGGTGATTGCGATTGAACCCGGTGGCAATCTTCTGCGAGAGAGTCGCATCGGGCAGCAGATCTCCGGCAATCTGTTCCACCATAAACTGGTCGAACGGCTGATTGCGATTGAATGCCTCAATCACCCAGTCCCGCCAGCGCCACATCTCCCGCTCGGCATCCGTCTGATAGCCATTGGTGTCGGCATACCGCGCCGCGTCCAGCCAGCGGCTGGCCATGCGCTCTCCATAGCGGGGCGATTCGAACAAGCGGTCTAACAGTTTCTCGTAGGCATCCGGCGAGGAATCCTTCTCGAAGGCTTCCACTTCTTCGGGTGCGGGCGGCAATCCGGTGATGTCCAGCGAAGCCCGCCGGATCAATGTCGCCTTGGGGGCTTCGACCGAAGGAGTTAATTGTTCCCGCTTCAGCCGCGCCATCACGAAGGCATCGATCGGATTCGTACCCCAGCCCGGCTGGCCGTTATCCGGCACGGCAGGCCGGACAGGGGCGATGAATGACCAATGCTTCTGCCATTCCGCGCCTTCAGCAATCCATGTTTTCAGCGCATCGATCTCGGCGTCGGTCAGCTTCAGGCCCGAATGAACCGGCGGCATCCGCAACGCCGGCTTTGGTGCTGTAATCCGGCGGACAAGCTCGCTTTTCGCAACGTCACCGGAAACAATGGCGAACCGGCCGCCCAGGTCGGCTTTCGCGGCAGCTTCGCTATCGAGTCTGAGCTTTATTCCACGCGCGGCGGCATCGGGACCATGGCAGGCAAAGCAGCGATCGGAGAGAAGGGGCCGCACATCGCGGTTGAATTCCACAGTCGCCGCGGACAGGGATATGCCTGCTAACGCCGCCATAAACCTTCCGAAACGCATACAACGACATCGTACTCCTATCGGACTCGGAAGAATGTCCGGCGATGGCGCGATGGTACCGGATCAGGCTCCCATCACAGGCCGTGACAGAGATCGCAAACCAGTCCAAGCGCGTCCTGCCCAACGTAGCGGCAACGTTACTGTGTGCAGAACCATCCTCATGAATGGAAGTTTGTTCAGTATCCGGTTCTTGATTATCGCCGCGAGCAACGCATTCTTCATGGCGGCAGACATCGACGACCGCTTGGCGTACGCATAGATGTCCTGTAGATAGCTGACTTGTACCGCCGTAGGTGCCTGGACCCTCATGATTTCGAGAGAACTCGGCACATTTCCAAGGGAGGGCGGAACCGGTAAATCGTTGGCCAGAAAATTGAGCTTTGTGCGGATGCATTTCTCACACTGACCGCAGTTCTTACCAGGATAGGGCCCTTGCCAGCACACACGCAGCCGATCGGCCACACCGGCGAAGCGCGCGATCTCGCGCACTTTGGCAGTACGGGAAAAGGCTCCGCCTTCGGTCAGGTTTTGAAACCTCGCGCTCGACAGCAAGTGATTGGTAATTGGGTTCGACCCCCATGGCAGTACGAAGTTCACGTAGTCTTCATCGCTGCCCATGACTGCGAAGTTTGCTACTTCGCTGAACAGCGCCAGACAGGTGGAGAGTCCAGCACAGAATTCATATTCCCAGAATCCTCCGACGAGCTCGCGCCAGTTTGTGCGCACAGTACACAGCGGCACATTCAGCGCCGCCGCCACTGCACGAGCGTTCTCGTTCGCCGACTGAAAACCGGTTTCTTGTTTGAGAGCGATATCAAAACCGTGAACAAGAACGGCAGCCGCCTTTCGAGCCGCTCGGTGCGGCTGCCGTAGGGCGATCGTGCAGCGCCCGCCAGGCAGCAGTGAAGGATTGGCAAGTCGTTGAACCGGTCCGTGGCGGGCGCTGCGCGACCGCCTTGCAAAGCGAAGTTCCATTGGAAAATTTGACTAGGACGTTGTGATGACCTGGCTCCTCAGTTTATTCAGCAATCCGTGGATGCTGGCATGGCTTCCGGCCGTGGCGGTTCCGCTGCTGATCCATCTGTGGAGCCGGCGCC
>CAYTVP010000033.1:12065-19073 GCA_964441675.1 uncultured Solibacteraceae bacterium
CGGCCGGTAAGTCTTAGGCAGCCAGAGGGACCAGGCTCGCTGAAATTCTTCCAGGTTGATCAATAGCTGGCGGGAAACCGTGCCGTCGACGTACAGGTCGTGTCCTTGCCGCATCGCGTAGAAGAGGACAGCGAACACCAGAAAATCCTCACACTGCACAGCGGGCGGAACAAATTCCCCCTCAATTTCGAAAACGATCTTACGAAATTCGCCATCCGGCATCTGAAGGGTCGCATCATAGCGACTGCAGCCTTTTTCAGTGCGCTGATGCACCGCACTAGCGGTAATGACACCGCGATTTTCCGGATAGTGCATAGATCTCCCGTATTCCTGAACGGCGAAAACGTGGCCGTTCTTATGAACAGTATAGGAGCGGCTCGCGCAGTTAACCAGCCACCTTGATTCCGCGCCGGTATCCTTCGACCGCGCCAGCGTACGCGCCGATATCGCTCCCGGTGCTGATCATTCGGAAGCCCTTTTCGATCCAGCGCATCGCGTCCTGCGCGTTGGAGGGCATAAACCCGGCGGCGATTCCGTGACGATGGCAACCGGACGCAAGGCGATCCATCGCTTCCAAAAACCGTGGATGATCGAACTGCGCCGGAATCCCCATCGAGACGGTCAGATCGTAATGCCCCACCCACGCCACGTCAATGCCCTTAACCGCCAGAATATCGTCGAGATTCTCGAACGCCTGGGCTGTTTCGAGCAGAGCGATAACGATCGTCTCCCGGTTGGCGCGGGTAAGATGCCCAACTTCCGGAACCCGGAACCGGTCGTGAGCGATTCCGAGTGCGACGCCGCGGCGCCCGTCGGGCGCGTATTTGAGCTGCGCGACAATATCGCGCATTTGGTCGGCAGTCTCGACTCGCGGCACCATCACTCCGTTTGCACCCAAATCGAGCACGCGAGACAGCGGAGCGAAGCGCACGTCCGGAACACGCACCAGTGGAACAACGCCGGTCCCCCGGCAAGAGTCGATCATCTGCGCCGCAAGCCCGATATCGCACCGCCCGTGTTCCATGTCGAAGATGGCGAACTCCAGCCCGCACCGGTCCAGAATCTGGGCAACGCCGGGCGTGAACAGCTCAAGGATCATCTGTCCGAATACCGGCTCGCCGCTTTGCAGCTTGTCTTTGAGAATGGAGCTCATTCACTCAATCTACAATTTGATTTAGCCCCGGCAATTCAGTACTCTCTCTAAGGCGTCGATTGATGAACATTTCGCTAAAAGGCGAATATGCCCTTTCTGCACTTTTCGATATTGCTTCCCAGAACACAGCCGGACCTGTGAAGATCGCCGATATCGCCCGCCGCCAGAAGATTCCGCAGAAGTTTCTGGAATTGATCCTGGCTAGCCTTCGTCAGGGCGGTTTTGTCGAATCGAAGCGCGGAGCCGAGGGCGGCTACCTTTTGGCCCGTCCTGCATCTTCTTTGAAAACGGGCGACGTTTTGCGCTTCATGGAAGGAACGAAGGCTACGCGAAAGCGGCGCAAGGACACGCCTCTTGCTGAACTGTGGCACGATATTGACTCCGCTGTATCGGAGGTGGTGGACCGTGTCACAATCGAGGACTTGGTCAGAAGCTGGAAGGAACGCAACCAACGCTATGTTCCCAACTGGGACATTTAACTTATCGCATGTACTTTGAAGACAACAGCTTTTCGATAGGGCGCACCCCGCTAGTGCGATTGAATCGCGTAACGGATGGCGCACCCGTCACAATGCTGGCCAAAATTGAAGGCCGCAATCCGTCTTACTCGGTGAAGTGCAGAATCGGCGCGTCGATGATTTGGGATGCAGAAAAACGCGGGGCCCTCACCGAAGGAAAGGAAATCATTGAACCTACCAGCGGCAATACGGGGATTGCCCTCGCCTTTGTTGCTGCTGCGCGCGGGTATCTGATCACCCTGACAATGCCGGAGACCATGTCCATGGAACGGCGGAAGGTTCTGAAGGCTTTGGGAGCAAAATTGGTGTTGACGCCGGGCACAGGCGGCATGCAGGCCTCTGTAGAGGAAGCCGAGCGCATACAGCAGTCCGATCCGGATCACTACGTACTTCTCCAGCAATTCAAGAATCAGGCGAATCCGGGAATTCATTTCGAAACCACGGGTCCGGAGATCTGGAACGATACCGATGGCAAGGTGGATGTACTGGTCTCAGGAATTGGCACCGGGGGCACCATTACCGGCGTTTCCCGATATATCAAGCAATCCCTGAAGAAGCCGCTTCTGTCGGTGGGAGTGGAGCCAGCCACTTCGGCGGTTATCAGCCAGCGTCTTCGAGGAGAGCCGATAAAAGCGGGGCCGCATAAAATTCAGGGGCTCGGGGCGGGGTTTATTCCGGAAACACTCGACCTGGACGTGGTGGACAAGGTTCTTCAGGTAACCAACGACGAGTCGGTGGAGATGGCCCGGCGCCTGGCGCGCGAAGAGGGAATTCTTTCCGGAATTTCCTGCGGCGCCGCGGTCGCGGCGGCAGTGCGGCTGGCAAAGGAGCCTGAAATGAACGGCAAAACAATGGTAGTAATCTTGCCGGATGCGGGCGAGCGCTATCTAACCAGCGTTCTTTTTGACGGCCTGTTTGACGAGGCAGATCAATAAACCAGCAGCGGTTAAGGGGTGGCGGGCATCGAAAAAAGGGGTGGTGATGCCCGCCGTTGTAACGGGGATTTGAACATAAAGGCGGCTGTTCCGGAAATTAAGTTACACTACCCGTCGAAAATTTTTTATTGCTAGACTCAAGTATTTTGGGAGGCTGAATGACCGCCGAGCAGGTGGAACAAAAAGTTAAACAGATTATCGTGGAGCAGTTGGGCGTCGACGAGGCCCAAGTGGACAAGACAGCTTCATTCGTAGATGATCTTGGCGCAGATTCGCTCGACATTGTCGAGCTTGTAATGGCCTTTGAAGAGGCCTTCTCCATGGAAGTACCGGATGAGGACGCCGAAAAAATGAAAACCGTCGGCGATGCGATCCAGTACATCGTGGGACACCAAGGAAAGAAGTAACAGTCCCTTTTCCTTGCATTTTTTCCTCGCGTAGTTACGGAGACACCATTGGCTCGTAGAGTCGTCGTTACCGGCCTCGGCTTGATTTCCTGTGCCGGAAATACCGCGGACGCAACGTGGAAGCAGCTGTTGTCGGGGCAATCCTCGATCAGCCGGATATCGCTTTTCGACCCCTCCGCCTTCGATTGCCAGATCGCTGGCGAGGTTAAGGGGTTCGACCCCTTAACCTGGATCGAGAAGAAAGAGATCAAGAAGATGGCGCGGTTCATGATGTTCGCCGTTGCGGCATCGGACGAAGCGTTGAAGTCATCCGGACTGGAGATCACTGATGCGAATGCAGAGCGCGTCGGTGTCTATATAGGCAGCGGAATCGGCGGCTTTGAGATTATCGAGCGGGAACACGAAAAATACCTGAAGGGCGGTCCCGGGCGGATTTCCCCGTTTTTCATTCCGGCTACGATCGTGAACCTGGCCTCCGGACATGTCTCCATTCGAACCGGAGCCAAGGGTCCGAACTCCGCCACCGCGACCGCCTGCACCACCAGCGCGCATTCAATTGGCGACAGCTTTCGACTGATCCAGTGGGGCTATGCGGAAGCCATGATCTGCGGCGGCGCCGAGGCGGCAATCACGCCGATGAGTATCGGCGGATTCGCAGCGATGCGTGCGCTTTCCACTCGCAATGCGGAGCCGGAGGTAGCATCACGTCCATGGGACAAGGATCGTGACGGCTTCATCATTGGCGAGGGTGCCGGCATTCTCGTTCTGGAAGAGCTGGAGCACGCGCGGAAACGCGGCGCGCCGATCCTGGCGGAGCTGATCGGATATGGAATGTCGGGTGACGCACACCATATAACAGCCCCTTCAGAAGACGGCGACGGGCCGATGCGCGTGATGCGGTACGCGATTGAGGACGCCAAGGTCTCGCCCGATCAGCTTGACTACCTGAATGCCCACGGAACTTCGACGCCGCTAGGCGACCCAATGGAAACAACGGCGATCAAGCGGGCACTCGGAGCGCACGCAAAGAAGGTGGCTATCAGTTCGACCAAGTCAATGACTGGCCACTTACTAGGAGGAGCCGGCGGACTGGAGGCGGGCGTAGTCGTACTCGCGATCCGGGACCAAGTGGCCCCGCCGACGGCCAACCACTATGCGCCGGGCGACGGTTGCGACCTCGATTACGTACCGCGAGAAGCGCGTCCAATGCGGATCAACTATGCGCTCTCCAACTCTTTCGGCTTTGGCGGAACGAACGGTAGCCTGATCTTTAGACGATTTTCCGGCTGATTCCTTAGTGGCGGACGATTAAATCGCGGGCCACTTCTCCCAGCTTCATGTAGTCGTCGTAGTTGGAAGGTTTCCGGAAGTAAAAATTTGCGCCTAAGCGCGCGGTTCGCTCCCGGTCACGCTGGGCATCTGAAGACGTAATGATGATAACGGGGGCGCGATGACATCGCTGCCGGAAGCGCTCGAGCACCTCGTCGCCAGTCCGTTTAGGCAGGTTCAGATCCAGTAAAAGCAAATCGGGACAATTCGGCCGTCCGTCGGGATCGCTTTTTTCGATCTCATGTAATGCAATCTCTCCGTCCTCAGCCACATCCAACTGAGCTTCAGGAAGGTGCATCGAAAGCGCCTCCCTGACTAAGAGTACGTCTGCCCTACTATCCTCTACCAGTAAGAGACGCACAGCGCAATCCTCGTCAAATAGTTTGTCCGGCCCTTGCTGTTCAAGCGAAGCCACAGAAACGCCATTGTTATCGCCAACCACTACTTCTGCAATGTTCATTCTTTTTCCCGCTATCTATCCGGATAGGGACAGCCTTGCGATCCGAATGCCAGATTTTGCGAGTTTCCACTAACCAGGAAGCGGCCCTATACCGCGGACGAAAGGAACAAGCATACCGCTCTCCGCCGAAACACACGACCACCGAACACAATACTCTCCGGTACTCGCCCCAAGTGCTCCAAGCCTCGTATGCATTCCTTTGGCAATCCAGCCTCTGGATTTTAACAGATCATTAAGTGCGAATTCGGCCTAACTTTTAGAGTATCGCGGTCTCCGCCAGCGTGCGCCCTTCGGCAAAACGCTCCACTGAAAGCAGCTTATGGTCCAGTAAACCAGTACCACCACTGGTAATGAGATCTGCGAGAACGCGTCCTGTAGCCGGCGAATGCATCACGCCATGTCCGCTGAATCCGTTAGCGTAGTATAGACCCTCTACCTCTTGCGCTTGTCCTAAGATTGCGTGATGATCCGGGCTCACCTCGTAGAGTCCTGCCCAGCCCCGTTTCGGATTTACCTCCAGGGTCTCGAAGGAAGGAAAACGGTCCACCGCACGGGTGAGAATTTTCTCAACAAAATCGGGGTCAAATGCCGTTTTGAATCCAGGAGTTTCTTCCGGATCGTTCCACGCCAGCAGAAGGCCACGGGACTCGGGGCGAAAGTGAAATCCGGTCGCCATGTCCACCACCATGGGAAGATTTTCAGGAACATCGGGAAACGGCTCAGTCGGAACAAGCATGCGGCGCAGCGGCTCGACCGGCAGAAACGCTCCGGCCATCTGCGCGACGGAAGCCGCCCACGGGCCGGCCGCATTGACAACCGTGGGCGCGGAGAATGAGCCGGCAGTAGTTTTGACGCTCTCGACCCGCCCTCGAGAGGTAGTGATGCCGGTGACCGTGGCGCCCAAAATGACGCGCGCACCGGCGCGAACTGCGTTTTGGGTAAAGCCCGTCATGACGCTATAGGGATCTACGAATCCATCGATAGAACAGAAGCTGCCCCCACGGATTTCATCAGGACGAACCATAGGGACGCGCGATACGACTAAATCGGGAGTAAGCAACGAAACCTGAGTCAGCCCTTGGGCACGCTGCAAATCGATGTTCCGCCGAAGGTAGTCCATATGATCATCGCTCGTGGCAATGAACAGATACCCCTGCGGTTTATAACCCGACGGATGCCCGGTTAGCTCCTCAAAATTCTCAAATACTGGAATGGAGAACATCGACATCTGGATGTTGACTGCTGTGGAGAACTGGGCGCGGACGCCTCCCATGCTTTTTCCAGTTGAGCCGTGGCCCTGCACCGGTTCCTTTTCGAGAAGAATCACATTGCTGATTCCGGATTGAGTGAGGCTATTCGCAATGCTGGCACCGACTATTCCGGCGCCAATGATTACGACGTCCGCGGTATGGGAGCTATCATAAAGACTCAAAATCGATTCCTCTTATGAAGATCATCGTAGCGATGAAGCAGGTGCCCTCTCGCGATTCCCAATTGAAGGTGAATGAATCGGCATCCTGGATTGATGAAACGGACCTGACATTCGAGGTCAACGAGCCGGATGCGTACGCTTTGGAAGAAGCCCTACAATTGCGCGAGAAGCATCAGGGCGAAGTGGTGGCACTGTGCCTGGGACCGGCTCGAGTATCCTCCACGATTCGCGAGGCCCTTGCGAAGGGCGCCGATCGCGCTATTCATATTCAAACGGACGAAGGCCAGGTGCTTGATACACTGGCGGCGGCCAAACTGTTAACTGCCGCAGCGAAGGCCGAGTCACCCGATTTGGTCCTGACAGGTCTTCAATCCGATGACTTGGGATACGGCCAAACCGGCGTTGTCGTCGCCGAACTTTTAGGGTTTCCGCATGCCACGATCGTGATGCAAGTGGAGGTAAACGGGAGTTCGCTGCGCGCCAAGCGGGAACTGGAAGACGGATGGTTTCAGCATGTGACCATGCCGCTGCCGGCCGTGCTCACCATTCAGAGCGGGATCAATCGACTCCGTTATGCAACGCTCATGGGAATCAAGAAGGCAAAATCGAAAGAAGTTCGAGCATTAAGTCCGGACGGCCTGGGAGGCGTTTCGCCGCCCGTAGCGATCTCAGAACGCGTGTATCTGCCCCAGCGAGCCAAGACGACCGTGATGATCGAGGGCGATGCCGGGGTAGCGGCGAAGACGCTTGTGGAAAAGTTGAGATTCGAGGCGA
>CAYTVP010000034.1:0-15098 GCA_964441675.1 uncultured Solibacteraceae bacterium
GACCGGTGTTTTGGAATTCGACAGAAACGGAAGGTCCTCCTTCATAGTGGACTTGGCTGAAGTTCCAGCCGCCATGACATTGAAAGCATCCCGCCCTCTCGCCCGAGAAAAACAAAACCTCGCCGCGCTTTGCAGCTGCGGAGATCGCGTCGCTCTCGTGCTCATATCGATAGCGATCGTATGGTGACCGCATCGAAATGATTGACCTTTCGAATGCGGCTAGTGCCTTGGTAACGTTTGCGATAGTGAAAACCTCATCACTTTGCGGGAATGCCGCCGGAAAGAGTCGCTGATATGTTCGATCCCACCGAAGTTCCTGAAGAAGGCGGTCCTCGGCATCTTTGAGCCCTAACTCCACCGGATCTGTACCAAGCATGGGTACGAGAGCCTGTTCTTCAAGCGCTGTCAGTTTCGGATTTGCCCAGGTCAATGCCGGGGCGTATGCGACATTCACCAAGCTCATTGCCCCACGCGGGTGTTTCTCCCCGGTCGCGCCGACACCCTGAGGCTTACCGTCGGTGAAAGCCAATTCTTGCCGATGGCAAGTCGCACAGGCTTGCGTTGCATTGATAGACAGTCGAGGATCGTAGAATAAGTGCCGGCCGAGCTCGACCTTTTCGACTGTCATGGGATTGCCGGCGGGAACGACAGGTCGCGGAAAGCCTTTCGGAATCGTCCACTCAAATTCGGCGGCGTTCGTACCAATCGCGAATGCCAGCAACGAACTAAGCCAAAACCGAGCCCGTTTGTGTCGTGTCATAGCCGGCAAGAACTTCCAATGTTCGGCGGAGCGTGGCACGTTGCAGCACGTCGAAGAACGATTGCGCTGCTGGAATCTCCAAGGTGCGTTTGCGCATAACGAGATCGTATCTCTCACTGTGAAGCGGCACGAACCCAAGCCCGAAAGTCTGCGCTGCCGACCGCGTCGCCAGGCAACAGTCTGCATCGCCGGTCAGGACGGCATAGGCGGCGGCAAGATGGCCATAGGCTATGCGATCGTACCCGGCAACTTTCTTCGAGGGAATTCCGGCCTTGGCCAGTACGTTGTCCAGAAGAAACCGGCTGCCGGAACCGGGCTCCCGGTTCATGAATCGAACGTTCTTCCGGGTCAGGTGTTCCGGCTTCAGAATGTTCTTCGGGTTGTCTCGGGAGGTAATGAAACCCTCCTCCCACCGCGCAAACGTGATCACAGTAAAGTCGGCATCGGGAAATTCGCGCCGTATGAATGGGAGATTGAAGTCACCTGTCTCCGGATCTTCCAAGTGTGATCCAGCAATATGAACCTTGCCTTCTTTGAGCCAGGTGAGGGCCAATTTGCTGGAGGCGGCTGCCGAAACGATCTCAACACCACTCATCTTCTCCACCATTCTGGTAACCAGACTCATTGCCGGATCGCAGCCTGCGAGCACAAGTTTCTTTTGTGATGCTTCTGCCTTCGAAACGACAACAAGCTCTGCCTTCGAATTCGACCGTCCGACCTTTGCGATCACACCATCCGCCTCGGGCAAATAGTATGGTGAGGCACTGACGGGCACGCTGATCCAACGCTCGCCCACCTGACATACTCGAACTGGCTGCCCTTGAACTGGTTTGGTCGCACTCAGGACTTCGGAACTAAGAGACTCTGGATCTTTCGGTTTCTCGGTTTCGAGAGCAAAGAGTTCTTCGACAGAAACCTCCAACTCCCTGGCTAGCCTGAGGGTCACTTCGGTGTTTGGAATGTACGCGCCAGTCTCGATTGCGTATACGGTTTGGCGGCTGATCCCGACACGCCGCGCAAGATCGGTCGCTCCGACGCCCCGATTCCGGCGAATGTCACCCAAGCGATTCTTGATTGTTGTTTCCATCATCTACTTTCGTAACTGCACTACTTCGAGACGGGTCAACATTCGAATCGACCGGGCACCGCGCTTTTCCTTCGGGGCGACAAGACGAAACGGACCTTGTGCGCCCGCCAAAGGCTTGCCGTCTGCTTTGTACGCCAGCAATATTTGACTGTCGGTGAACGCGGGATCGAATTCCGCCAGCGAGAAAACGACCTGGTATCCGTCCTTTGCTTCGGCGAGGACATAACTAGTGAGTGCTTTTCCGCGCAGCTCAGTACCGGACGGCGTGCCTGCCTGCTTCAAGACATCGTGCAGCCAAACCCCTTCATAGTTCACTGTTAGTCCGTCGCTCTTGGTTTGAACAGTAGCTCGCGGCATTTTCTCAAGATCGGCGGCGGTGAGCTTCAGCGGCTGCTTCACAGCACCGCCGATCTCTAACGTGGGAAGCGAATCTTGCGCTGAAAGAACCGCACCCGCGAGGAGCGTAAAGACGAACCGTCTCGTATGCATGATGACCTCAGAATTGTAGCTTCACAACGAACTCGAATACTCGCGGATCAAGCGCACTGGTGATCGTGCCGAAAGCTGCGTTTCCGAAACTGCCATTCGGATTGCCCAGCGGAGGAGTGTTGGTGAGGTTGAACGCTTCGGCCCGAAATTCTGTTCGCCAACGCTCTGTAATGGTGAAGGTTTTCCCCAGCATTACGTCAACGGTTCGATAGCTCGATCCGACGACCGGGTTGCGCGAGCTGTTCCCAATCGTAAACTGTCCGGCTGGCGCGAAAGCGGTAGTGTCGAACCATCGGCCAACACTGCGCTGGTCTGCCGGCAGCGTAGGATCGCCGATTCGGTTTGGACGTTGAATCCCGAATCCGGCAAACGCGTTGAGATTCGTGGCTTGCGTGACGGCGACTGGTGCACCAGATTGTGCCCGGATGATACCCGCCATCTGCCAGCCGCCGGCCAGCACATCGCGCCAACCGGTGAGATTAAAACGCCGCCCTCGTCCCAACGGCAACTCATAAACGAAACCGCTGGAGAAGATGTGGGGAATGCTTCCCGTCGAAACATCCTTTTCCAGCCGCTTGTTATAGCTGTCGGCTGCCTGGAAGTTGGACACCGGTCCCGTTAGAACTGCGGAATCGAATACCGCTCCCGCGTCGTCAATAAGACGCGAGAACGTGTAGGCTACTGTGAACGTCAACCCTTGAGAGAAGCGTTTTTCCACACGACTCTGAAATGAATGGTAGGTTGAGTGGCCGGTGTTATTTCGATAGAGAGCAATTGTCTGGAAACGAGGGTAGGGCAGAAGTAGCTGCTGCCGCGTCACCGTTGGACCACCTATGGCAGACGTTGGAGGAATTTGACCGTAGTAAGGATTCTGTACCTGCTGGGTTAGTTGCGAGCCGAGCGACAAGAGTTCTGTCGGAAGCTGGTTAATATTGACATCCGGGACGCCCAGGTTGGTAAGCTTCGAGCCTAAATATCCAATTTCCGCGCTCCAATTCTCGCGAAACGTCTTCTGCAGTGAAAAGTTCCACTGCTGTGCGTAGCCGCTGTTCTGGTCACGCTGAACACCGAACACGCTTTGACCGAGTCCACTGTTCGGATTTGGATCGGACACGGGGACCGTTGGTCCCTGAGAAAGAACAAATGCGGAGTTGATGTTGTCGCTGGATCGCTGGCCGACTGTTTGAATGAAAGGAAACAGTGGCGTGGTGAATGGTGTTGTGATCCCAGCCTGCTCAATCCATGTCATTCCATATCCGGCGCGCATCACAAATGAGTCAGTGAGCTTGTAAGCCAGTCCAATCCGAGGACCGAAATTTCCTTTGTTCAGGTTGCGTGCGGCTCGCGGGAAGCTGTCCCGTCCAAGAAAATCCAGCACCTGAGTATTCAGGTTAAAAACGGCGCCCTGATCGTTCGCTACAGTCGATGGAAAGTTGAGCGTATAACGAACTCCGAGACTAAGGGAAAGCCTCGGAGAGACTCTCCAGTCATCCTGGATGAAGAATTCAGCGATGTTTGCGCGTGGTCCTAATACCTGGTCCTGAACATCGATCTGGAAGGTTTGCACTTGCCCAATCAGGAACGAGGCGAAACTGTTACCGGTATTTGCTACCACCGATCCATTAGCATTTAGTCCGCTCGTAAGAATGTTGGAAAACTGAAAACGACCGGTCGGGTTGGTAGGCTGAAGCACGTCCAATCGTTCCAGCCGTATATCCGTTCCTGCCTTGAAGCTGTGCCTGCCTTTCGTCCACGAAAAGTTGTCAACGAACTGGGTCACCGACGTGGTGAAGTTACTGTTGGCGCTGGAAGGCGGGCCGAGATGCTGAAGACCGACAACATCGTAGGTGGGAAGGACGTCCGCAAACGACGAGGTCGGAATGTTCGGGATCTTTGTAATTACAGATGCGGGTTGCCCGGTGTCGAGGGCAGTCCGAACAAATCCCCGGCGCGTCCAGCCGAATCGCAATTGGTTCACACGAGTCGGCGACAGAGTCCACGTATGCTCGGCAACTACACCATCGGCACGGGTCAGTGTGTCACCGATGAAACCGCTGGCAATATTGCCGCTGCCATCCGGGAACGGCGTCACTGGCGAGGAATGATCGCGAAGATAGGTGTACCGGCCGAAAATTCGATGGCGCGCGCCGAAGTAACGGTCCAATCGTGTATCGAACTGATCCTGTTCTGCGCCTTCGGTGCCGGTCCTGCGATAGTTGTTCGCCGTAGCCTCTGCGCCACTCGCGTTAAACACGTTTGGTCTTGGATATCGATCTAGTACGGCAAGCGTTGCGGTGTCGAATCGATCGGTCGGAACCCGGTTGTTGGGGAAAGCATCTCGGGTGTACCCGGCCGCAGTTTGCCTGGTGGTCGTTGGATCATAAATCGGACTTGTAAAGATGCCTGATCGTTGCGAGCTTGTCGGAACCGTGCTTGTGCGAACAACGCCAGTCTTGAGACGCGTTCCCTGCCAGTCCACAAAGAAGAATGTCTTATCCTTCTGAATCGGTCCTCCGAGGACGAATCCATACTGATTTCTTCGAAACAGAGGTTTTGTTCCTGTCGTTGCGAACAAATTGCGCGCGTTCAACGCTTCATTCCGGAAGAACTCAAACAATGTTCCGTGGAGTTCGTTCGATCCGGACTTCTGGTTTACCATGATGACCCCACCGTTCGAACGGCCATATTCTGCCGAGTAACTGTTGGTATCGACGCGAAATTCATCTATGGCATCAATGATTGGGTAGAACGCCACTTGGCCAGGCTCCGGCTGCAGCACGCTTACGCCGTCATAAACGTACTCGCTCACACGTGGGCGGCTGCCGTTGATACGCGGTAAAAGATTACCCGGTGGCAGGTTGACGCCCGGCGAAAGCGCAATCAGGGGCACGAAATTGCGCCCATCGAGTGGAAGCGTTACAACCTTCTTCTGCTCGACCACGAAACTTACCGTTCCGCGGTTCGATTGAAGAATCGGCGCGGCCGCCGTCACGTCGACCGACTGGCTCGCATCGCCGACCTCGAGCGTAAGATCCAACGACACCCGGTCGCCAACCCGAAGTACCAATCCATCCCGATTGAGAGCTTTAAATCCATTCTTTAAAGTCGCGAGTCGATAGTTACCCGCCGGAAGCGCAAAGAAATGGTAGTTTCCGGTTGAGTCAGTGTCGCTTACTTGGTCCACTCCGGTTGCAACATTGCTGAGGGTTACTTTCGCTCCTTCGACCGCCAATGCCGAGGGATCTCGAACGACTCCGAACAACTCGGCCTTTGTTGATTGACCAGGAGCTACTTGGACAGCTGAAAGGGCTGCTGCCAAGCCAAGACAGCGAAGGCTCAGACAAGATATATACATACGCCGTACACGACATCGTAATTTTATCACGACGTAGTTGTATGGTACGTTTTACAAGACAGCGTCCCCAATGCGGATTTTTACCTTTTTTCTGTTGATGGTCTGTGTTGCGGCAGCACAACAAACTAGTCCTGTGATTGACTGGCTGACCGCTCTCCAGTCGCTTGAAACCCGGTTGCGCCAGTCACAATCCGACGCACCCGGCGTCCGTTCGGAGCTCCAGTCCCTCGATCGAGAGATCCAGGCATGGTCCACTGCCGAGACGAACGCAATTGATCTTCCCGCGTTGCCGCAAGGCGTCAACAGCCAGGAACTTCTTAGCTATGTATCGGAAACGCGGAAGAGATTGGAAGATATCGAACAGAACCGGCCGGGCAGCGCCTTCTATCTCGGCCGCGTCGAGGTGAACGTCGCAGCCGACGCGACACAGGTCCCGACGGCGACAACAATTGACGAATCCGAATACCGCCAACGCGATCTTCGCGTCATCACAGATGCTCTGAATCTGACTCCCGGCGTTTCTATCCAGCGAATCGGCCCCCGGAATGAACGAGGCGTCATGGTACGCGGCTTCGATATCCGACAGGTGCCCCTCTACATCGACGGTATTCCTGTGTACGTTCCCTATGACGGCTACGTCGATATGGATCGATTCCTGACTTACGATGTCGGCGAAATGCAAGTATCGAAGGGGTTCACCTCGCCTCTGTACGGCCCAAACGCGATCGGAGGCGCGATCAATCTCATCACGAAGGCGCCGACGAAACCGTTCAATCTGGATCTTGGAACAGGTTACGGTTCCGGCGATGAGGTGAATGGCTTTGTCAATGCCGGTGCCCGATGGAGGAAATTCTGGACACAGGGCGGATTCGCCTGGCTGTCGAGCAATACATTTCCGCTTTCCGGTAACTTCCAACCGGTTCCGTTACAACCGGCTGGCAATCGCTTGAACGCCTACCAGACCGACTACAAGGGTCGAATTCGGGTCGGCTGGACGCCGAACCAAACCGATCAATACACATTTACCTACTCGAATCAGCAAGGCGAGAAAGGAAACCCAACCTACGCTGGAGCAGATCCGGCCGTTCGTCCCCGATATTGGCAATGGCCTTACTGGGACAAAGAGAGTTTTTACTTCATCGCCAACAAGGGGCTCGGCGAGACGACGTATCTGCGCGCCCGGCTCTACTACGACAAGTTCGACAATTTGATCCGGGCCTACGATAATGCCTGCTACTGTACGCAGACACTACCCTCGTCATTTACTAGTCCATATGACGACGACACGTATGGGACCACTCTAGAGCTGGGCACTCGTAGTCTCGCCCGTCAAACGGTCAAGACGTCCTTCTACTTCAAGGACGACACGCATCGCGAGGGGAACGTTGGAGAACCGCAGCGCAGCTTCCGCGATCAGAGCTTTTCGTTTGGATTCGAGGATACGGTTCAACTCGGCCGGCGAACATCCGCCATTTTGGGATTTAGTGCGGACCGTCTACAGGTCCTTAACGCCGAAAACCTTGTAAATGGACAAGTGCTGCCTTTTGCCAAGCGAGACGTCTGGGCTTACAATCCGCAAGCGGCGATTTTCCACGCCCTCACGGATTCCGCAAAGCTCCACTTCACGTTTGCACGGAAAACCCGGCTGCCTACAATCAAGGATCGCTATTCGTACCGGATGGGACAGGCGATTCCGAATCCTGACCTCCGCGAGGAACGTTCGAACAACTGGGAAGTGGGCTATACGCAGATTTTGGGTCGGCGGACGTTTATGGAGATGAATCTGTTTCGCAGCGATGTTTCCAACTCCACACAGCGATTCTTTGTCCAGCCAAATGTGTTTCAACTCCGCAATCTAGGCGAGGCGCGCTATCTTGGAGGGGAGTTCGGTGTGCGCAGCAACGTGACTTCGGCACTGCAACTAAATGCTAACTATACATACTTGAGCCGAAAGAACGAATCGAATCCTGGTGTCCTGATGCTTGATACGCCGCGACACAAGGTTTATTCGTCCGCGACCTACCAGCTATTCACCAGGATCACCCTGCTTGCGGACTTTCGGTACGAAGCCGGACGCTTCTATCAGAATGACGCGGGCAACTACGGCCGCGCCAGCAATTTCGCAACCGTTGGAATTGGAGGTATGGCACGCCTTTTCCGGCAGGTGGAACTGCAGGCTGGCCTCAGCAATCTTTTCGATCGAAACTACATATTGGTTGACGGATATCCGGAAACCGGACGATTCGGTTATGTCAATCTTCGGTATCGCTTCTAAGCAATGATGTCAGGAGGAGTACTCTATGAATCGACAAATTTTCATTCTTAGCCTCGTAGCCTCAGTCGCCAGCGTTTCGCCAATCGAAGCCCAGGCTCCGAACTCCAATGCAGCATTTGAAGCGGGCGCTCCGTTGAAGTTAACACCGAACGCTAAGACGTACGGGGGATTCCGTTTCGCTGAGAGTATCTCTTATGACGCGGAACGAGACTTGTATGTCGCCGTCAACGCCGGCATGCCTCAAGATGTCGTGCCTAACGACGGCTATGTATCCCTTGTCAATCCCGATGGCACCGCCCACACTCTCAAATGGATTGGCATTAATCGGAATGGACTTACACTCAATCATCCGTTAGGCAGTTACATCAGGAATGGCATGCTTTACGTTGCGGATATCGATACCGTTCGCTGGTTCGATATGAAAACCGGAGCACCGCGCGGTAGCATTCCCGTCGACGGGGTCACTCGCTTTAACGACATTGAAGTTGCTGAGGATGGCACTATCTATGCGACCCAGACAGGAGACCAGAATAGTGAAAGCTGGCGTGTTTACAAGATCACGCCGAAAGGACAGGCGTCGATTCTGGTCCAGGGCGCTCCTCTCAAACAACCGAATGGTGTAGCGTTTGATCCGAAGGGCAACGTCGTCGTCGTAAACATCGGCTCCAATGACGTCTTGACGTTCTCGCCTGATGGCAAGCTACTGATGACAGAGCAGTCGGTCGACGCCGGCAATGACGGCTTGGCGATCCTTGCCGATGGGACAAAGTATGTCAGCAGCGTGCGGCAAGGTACGGTAGCTCGCATTCGTCCAGGGCAGAAAGCGGAGCTCATCGCTTCCGGCATCCCGAGCGCCGCCTCAATGACATACGACCCGAAACGCAATCGTCTGGTCATTCCAATGAACGATTGGAACGCGATTACCTTCGTTGAGCTAAACCAAACAGCCGGAGCAAAATAACTTCCGGGGCACTGATGGTTCGCTATGGGGCTCGACCTTAGAAGGAAAGTCGAAGCCCCACGCGGAACAGTCTCTCGTCAATTCCTTCCCGGCCTGTATTTGCGACCGTTGTGATCACACCGAAGTTTGCGCCGCTGACATTTGCTGCGGGATTGGCGAAGTGTGGGGTGTTGGACACGTTGAAGAGCTCGGCCCGAAACTGCAGGCCGATTTGCTCGGTAAAGCGGAAGGCGCGATAGATACTCATGTCGACATTGACCATCCCCGGCCCGAGCAGTTGGTTATAGCCGGAGTTCCCAAAACGGGCCGCGGTTACCGGGCGATAAGCCGTCGTGTCGAACCAACGCTCCCGCTCACCGACCATATCGACAGACGCCAATACCTGGTCAGCGATCTGACTATTGCCAGGCGCGTTGAGAGAGGCGGCGTCGGAGCTGACGGTAAACGGCGCGCCGCTATAGGCGGTCAAAAGCGAGTTGACCTGCCATCCGCCCAGGATGGCGGCACCGATACCTTCGGTGACAAACCGCTTGCCTGGCCCGAAAGGCAGTTCTGCGGAAAGAGAAACATTCACGTTATGTGCGCGATTGAAAGACGTCGGTACTTTGGCCATAATCGGCCAGTAATCCGGGTTGTTGTTTGCGTACCCATCCACCCCATTGGCGTTGCCGTTGGGACCAAGTGACTTTGACCACGTATAACCGACTTTTACGAGATATCCGCTGCTGAACCGGCGGTTCAACGTCGCCTGCAACGAGTCGTAATATCCGCGAAAGCCGCCGGCGTCGGAATAGAAGTTGGTGGTCGCGTTTCGTCCGAAGCGCTGGTTCAAGATCAAGCCGGCCGTACCGCCTCCGATATATCCGTAGTTGGTATTCCACCGGTTCTGCATTCGAACCTGACGGTTTGCGACATATCCGGCCTCAGCCGTCCAGTCGGAGCCGAACTGTTTCTGGACCGTGAGATTCCAGGACTGAATATAGTTGCGGCGAAAATTGGGATCCGCCAACTCCAGGGAGACGCCATTGGGAGGCCGGATAATTCCTTCGCCGAGGTCGGGAGTCGGGACTGGTGGAATCCCTTCGGAGAGAGTGCGGACGTACGAGTATTGATTGGCTGCCGGCAAGTTTGTTGTACTGATTACCGGATAGGTTTGCGCGGCATTGCGTCCGATATTCACCGGGTCCCATGTGATTCCGTACCCGGCTCGAATCACCAAAGTGTCGCTGACGCGATACGCGATGCCAAGCCGCGGCGCAAAGTATTTTTTGCTCATGTTAAAGCCGCAGTTTTGAGGCAGGCTGCCCACGCCGCACAGGCTAAGGTCCCCGGTCTGGAAGTTATAGATCTCCAGGCCACGGTCGCCATCGCGAACCGGCACACCGAAGTACTCCCAACGCAATCCCATGGAAATTGTCAACTTCGATGTGGCTCGCCACCGGTCGCCGAAATAAAGGCTGTTCGAAACGTTGCGAGCAGTTCCTGTTTCCGTGCGGAGCCGTTTCTCAATGGAGTTCGGGAAGCCGAGAAGAAACGCCGCGTAGGAATTGAAATCATTGACCGACGACGCGGCGCCTTCCGGCGGTGCGGCTCTCCCGGTCACTCCGCGCGTAAACGTAAAGAAGCCGGGATTTCCGGAGGGCTCCAAACTCTCAATGGCGATCCGCAGCCCGCTCCAGCCGAACTTCATGTCATGCTTCCCCTTGGTCCAGGACGCATTGGCGACGTATTGCGACTGCGGCAGCTTCAGGTTCCACGGGGAATTGTTCTGCGCGCGTCCGAATGCGTCAAATCCGTCGACGACGAAACCCGGCCATCCGCCGTCCTCTCGCGTTGCGCCATTCGTCCCCGGAATCCCCAGAAAATCGAGGCCGAGGTTCTCGTCGAGGCGAATATTTTCCACCCGGTTTTCTATCCGCGTGATGCCGAAGTACCCATCGAGCACCAGATTGGGGGTAACCGAATAAATGGCCGAATAGGTCATCGAGAGTGTGTCGCCGAAACCGGTGCCGTCGTACGATCCACGATTTTCGATGCCCCGTCCGCCCAACTCGCCGAATTGCGGTGGATTGAAGAAGTTCCAGTCCAGGTAGCTGATTCGGGCACTCAGGTTCAGTTTGTCAGTGGCCTGTGCCGAAATCTTACTATCGATGGTTTTCCGGTCGAACCCGAACGCCCCATTGGTGAAGTAGTTTGCGCCCAACGTACCAGGGCCGTTATTCGGGCTTGGCGTCAGATCGGCGATTTTTTTAGAAATCGCGCTGATCCGTTCGGCGGGAATGATGTTACCGGGAAAAGGACTACGGAACTGTCCCGCCGCATTTCCCGTCAGCGGGTCATAAATCGGCTGGGCAGATTGCGAGAAATTTCCAGCACGCATCAGATCGGTTGGCACATTCGCCAGGCGTGAACTGGATTGCCGGTCAGGCGTTCCCTCGTATGAGAAAAAGTAGAAGACTTTGTTCTTCTTGATTGGTCCGCCAATGGTCCCGCCGTACTGATTCAGGATGCGCTTTGGCTGTCCCTGGTTGGCGGGCAGGAAGTATGGCCGTGCTTTCATATGTTGGTTATTGTGGTACCAGAAAGCCGAGCCGTGGATGTCGTTTGTCCCGCTCTTGATTTGGACGTTCACCGCGGCGCCGCCGGCAAAACCGAGGTCCGCCTCGTACGTTCCCGTCTCGACGTTGACCGCTTCGATAGACTCCAGCGCCGGAACGTATCCGGCGATGTGTGGGAGCCAACTGTTCCAACTGGTGGCTCCATCCACGCGGACGGCGGTCGACTGTGCCGTTGTGCCATTTGAGTTCAGCTGCAGCGCACGCGAAGGATTGGCTGAGATCGAGTGCGCGTCCTGTGGCGGACTCATCCCAGGGACTGTCACTAAAAGATTCTGAAAATTCCTGGTTACGGGAACGGGAACATTCTGAAGCTCCGCCGCTTTGATATCGTTTCGCACCACAGCGCTATCGGTCTGCAACACTGCCGCGTTTGCGCTGACTTCTACCGTTTCTGACACCTGCCCAAGCTGTAATCTGACATCCGTACGCACGGCAACGTTGGCATTTACCACCACTCCTTGGATCCGCGATGTCTGAAAGCCGGTGGCGCCGACGGTAATGTTGTAACTACCAGGCGGAAGGGCAGCAAATGAGTATAGTCCCACGCTGTTGGCGGTAGTGGTCCACTCTTGCCCGGTGCCGGTATTAATAGATGTGACCGTTGCCCCAGGGACGTTCGCGCCGGAGGCGTCGGTGATCGTGCCAAGCAATGACCCGGAAAGAGCTTGCCCATTGAGTGTACGAACGGGTATGAAGACTAAAACGGCTGCGCAAAGCAACCGGAGCACGGACACAGTGCATTGCTTATACATGCGAAACCACCCCTTTTTCGAAAAAATCAGTGCTCAATTATTTCGCCGTCTATTCGTCAAAACAAGTAACCGCCGGTTAAAACCGGTTACATTGGACATTTTTGTTTGGAAAAAGCTACTCGCGGATCTCGCGGAGAACGACGTGACGAATTCGGACCGGGCTCGATTGATCGAAGTCGGCTTCAATTACAGCTTCGAAAAAGTCCGGGATTCTCCCAAAGGTTTTTTCCAGGGCACCGGTGAGCTTCGCGACATAGTCGGGGCGGGTTAAGTACTCAATTGCCGCCCAGGTACACATGCTGTTCGCTGAACCTACCACCGTGATGTTCGTTCCTTCTCCCGGGCTGCGGTAGCGGCCCACCAGCGCAGCACCGATTCGATCCGTCGACTCAGGGACGTCCGGATAGGCCGCCTTCTCACCCGGCGCCGGCTTCAGGTTGTGTACTGCAAAGGAGCCGATCCGGAAGTTGCGGCTGAAGGGAACATTCCGCAGGTGCGCGTTAAACTTGGGAGCGCCGATAAAGATAATGTTGGCCGCCTTGGCGGAATCCCAGGAGAGCTTATGACTGCGAACGATCGAAGGGCTGGCGTCTCTCGACAGAGCTTTTCCCAACAGGAACGCGCCGATTGCTTCGCCGACAGCCAAGTAATCCTGCCAAGGCTCCACCGACTCCATATGCATTTGTGTTTTCCAAAGTTGAAGCCGCTTTCCCTCCTCAGAGTCGGCACTCTTTGGCCATTCATTTAGTAGCGGATCCCTTAGAACACCGGACAGTTCTTTGCCGCCGGGAGCCTGGCTGCTGAAGCGCAGCCAAAGTGGAACACCCACCGAGATAACGATTGGCTTTTGCGACGTCAGGTAGGGTCGCCAAAGCGCCTGGAAGGCTGCCGATTGGTGCTGAGCCTGTGTGCCGGGGTCACGGGAATTCTGAATGCTCGCATACGTCAGCGCGGCGACGGCGAGAACGCCCGCTGCTGCCGCGACGAAGAGAAGTTTGTTCCGTACCGGTGGACGGCTGGAGACCGAAGGGACCACCGCGGGATCCGGCAACGGCGCAGTCAAGGCTTGTGGTTCGTCCGGTTTCCGGCTTTCGAAGACAAGCGAAAAGGCGCCCTTCGGCAGCGTGATGACGATCGGATCGCTGCGCCCTTCAGACTGGTAATATTCAGCCAGGCGGGAGCGGAGACGGCCAACCTGCACTCGAACGGACGGATCGGTCCGTGGATCGTAGGCCGCATCTTTTCCAAGGCCCTCGACGCCGATCCGGTATTCCTTCAGATCGTATGCGTGTCCAGTCAGAGAGCGATCGCCCAGATACTCGAGCAGGCGGCGCAGCGAACTGGACGCGCGAAACGTTTCACTCGCCAATACAGCGGCAATCTGTTGCCGTAGTGAATCCTCTTTTAGCGCCTGAGGCATGCTAAGTGCCGAAGCGATTATATATCACGACCGTGTTTTCACCCGGTGCCCGGCAACCGAATGTAACCAACCGTTACCCGTTGCTGCTTTTTTCTTAACGCGTCCGCCTTCTACACTTTAAGGGCAAGACGGCATGACGGAACGAACTCTTTCGCTAGTCCTCGCACTTTGGCTTCTTCCGCTTTCCTCCACTGCAAGCGAGGAATTGTTTGAAAAGAATGTTCGACCCGTCCTCGTGGCCAAATGCGGCAGCTGCCACAATCCGAAAGTAAAAACCGGCGGCTTGGATCTCACCACCCCGGAAGGTATGCGGCAGGCCGATGCGGATGTGGGACTCCTGCATGCCGCCGAACCGTCCCGAAGTCGGCTGCTCAGCGTTCTCCGGTGGGAAGAAAAGGTGAAGATGCCTCCCACCGGACAGTTGCCCACCGCCGAGATCAGCGCAATCGAGCAATGGATTCGCGAGGGGGCCGTACTACCTGCAGCCAACCTCGCACAGTCTTCCGGATTGCGGCAGCCGCACCAGGGAATCAAGGGCCGTGACCACTGGTCGTTTCAACCAGTCAGCCAGACGCCTTCTCCCCGAGTCGCCAGCCCGCGCATCCGGAACGATATTGATCGCTATATTTTCGAGAAGCTACGCGGCGCCGGAATCGATCTGCCGCCTGAAGCGGACAAACTGACGCTGCTCCGCCGAGCGAAATTTGACCTCCATGGTCTACCGCCGACAGACGAAGAAATCCGATCATTTTCGAATGACACCTCTGCTGATGCCTACGAGAAGCTGATCGAGCGGCTGCTCGCTTCACCCAGATACGGCGAGAAGTGGGGGCGTCACTGGATGGATGTGGCGCGGTTTGCCGAAACGGGTGGTATTGACGAGAACGTTTCTTATCGCGAGGGTTGGCGGTATCGCGAATATGTCATAGATGCTCTAAATCGTGATGTTCCATTCAATCGGTTTATTGTCGAGCAGCTGGCCGGCGACGTCCTGCTGCGAGACAGCGACTACATACGAGGACGGATTGCGACCGGCTTCCTTGCGTTGGGCCCAAAGGCTATCGTGGAGCAGGATAAGACGAAGCAACTGTACGATGTGATCGACGAACAGATCGATACCACATCCAAAGCTTTCCTCGGACTGACGATCTCCTGCGCCCGTTGTCACGATCACAAGTTCGATCCGATCTCGGCAGAGGATTATTACGCGCTCGCCTCGATCTTTCGGAGTACGCGGCTTTACGACACGCTCGAAGGGCGAAGCTCTACCTTGTACTTTGCGCCGCTGGTGGGCGAGGAGGAGTATGCGCGCTACCAGTCGAGCCAGGACGAAATCGCAGCCCGGAAGCTGGAAATCGAGGCGCTGATCGAGCCGGAGATT
>CAYTVP010000034.1:15108-19030 GCA_964441675.1 uncultured Solibacteraceae bacterium
ACCGCGAGCAACTCCCCAAGCTGGCCGATTATATGGCCGCTTCCTGGGCTGTCGAACAGAAGGGAGCGAGTCTCGAAGCGATCGCGCGGGATCGCGGCCTGGATCCCAAAATTCTCGAAAAGTTGTCGAAGTACCTGAAGGCTGATGGATCGTTCCGGCCGTTTCTCGCGAAATGGCATGCGGTGTCGGAACGCGATGTTCCCACGGTAGCAGCAGAGTACGCGGCGATGATTCGCCAGCCCTCGGAGCGATGGCGGGAGATTCTGTCCAAGTGGGCGGCCGGCGTAAAGGCTGCCCGAGCCGCGGGCCGCAAACCGCCGCCGAAGGTTCGATTCGAAGGATTTGCATTCTCCGAGGAATCGGAACGGTTCTTCGGCGACATCTTCTTTCTGGCTAACACCTTCAACGAACGAGATCGCCAGGACGGAGCTTTTGCGATTCCGGAGAAGGAACGCAGGAATTTCTTAAGCGACTCATCGAAGCTCCGCGCGAGCAAACTCCAAAAGGAGTTGGATGAGCTGTCGAAGACCGCGCCTAAGAAGCCGTTGGTCGCGCACGGCGTGGCCGAAGACGAGCCATTTGATCAGCAGGTATTCATTCGGGGCAGTCACACGAATTTGGGGAAGCCGGTGGCAAAGCGCTTTCCTGTTGTGCTGGCCGGAGAAAATCAGCCGCCGGTGAAAACGACCAGCGGGCGACTGGAGCTGGCGCAGTGGATCGGCTCTGCTAAAAACCCGCTTACCGCGCGTGTCGCGGCCAATCGTATCTGGTTGTGGCATTTTGGCGAGGGTCTTGTGCGTACGCCCGACAACTTCGGCTTGCGAGGTGAAACGCCGACACATCCGGAACTCCTCGACTATCTGGCGCGGACGTTTGTCGAGCAGGGGTGGTCTTTCAAACAGATGCACCGGCTGATCATGAACTCTGCCACGTATCGATTCTCCTCCGGGGTATCGGATGCCGCATGGGAAAAGGACCCGGGCAATCACTTATGGTCGCGCTTTAACCGGCGGCGCCTTTTGGTAGAGGAGATACGGGATTCGTGGCTTGCTGTGGGAGGGACGCTCGATCTGCGTATGGGCAGTTATCTGGACCCCGTCGAGGGCATGCGCATGGACGCCCGGAGAGGACGAACCAAAATGGATGAGCACTTCCGGCGCACCCTCTACCTTCCGGTCGACCGCAACAGCCTGGCATCCATGATGGTGCTGTTCGACTTTGCCGATTCCACGACCAGCACCGGACAGCGTGGGGAAACCTACATCTCCCCTCAAGCACTATTCTTAATGAATAATCAGTTCTTCCAGGATCGTGCCGTCGCGTTCGCGAAATCGCTGCGGAGCGACGCGGAGCTTACGGACCGGCAGCGGATCGAGATGGCGGGTTGGAAAGCCTGGGGCCGGCCGCTGGGTGCGGAGGAGATTGAACAAATGATGCGCTTCGTAGCCGACTATCCGAAATCGACCGTCGGGGAGAAACCATCGGACCCATGGGTCGCCCTCGGGCGTCTCTTTCTCTTGTCCAACAATTTCTTCTATATCGATTGAGCACTGGAAATGAATCGTAACGACAGGCAAGGACGACTTCTTTCGCGGCGAGCGATGCTTCGAAATGCAGCGTGCGGGTTTGGGACGGTAGGTCTGAGCGCAATGCTTGCCGCCGATGCTGCTTCTATAGCGAATCCGCTGGCGTCGAAACAGCCGCACTTTCAGCCGCGTGCCAAGAGTGTCATTTTTCTGTTCATGAGCGGCGGTCCGTCGCATATCGATTCGTTCGATCCCAAGCCGTTGTTGGACCGGGACCACCTGAAGCCGCTGCCATTCAAAATGGAGCAGCAGTTCCAACCGACGCTCGACTACTTCGGCAATCTGATGAAATCGCCATGGCCATTTCATAAGTACGGGCAGAGCGGTTTGCCGGTAAGCGAACTGTTTCCCGAAGTGGCGCAGTGCGTCGACGACCTGTGCGTTGTGCGCTCGATGGTGGCTGACGGGCTGGACCACGGTGGCGCGCTGCTGCAAATGCACACCGGCACCGTGAATCTGACGCGTCCGTCGCTGGGATCGTGGGTCCTTTATGGCCTTGGGACAGAGAATCAGAATCTCCCCGGCTTCCTCACCATTCGACCGCATAGCGGGCACAGCGGAGCTCGAAACTGGAGTTCCGCGTTCCTGCCGGGCGCCTATCAGGGCACTCCAATCGGGACATCCCGGTCACCGGTCGCGGACCTGCGCAAAGAAGCGATCGAGAATCTTCTTTCGCGCGGACGCACTACCGATGAGCAGCGGTTCGAGCTCGACATGCTCGCGAAAATCGACCGCCGCCACGCCGAATCCCGGCGATACGACAATCGATTGGAATCGCGCATTCAATCGTTCGAGCTGGCGTTCCGGATGCAGGCCGAAGCGCCGGAGGCTTTCGATATCGAACGCGAGTCGGAAGCGACAAAGAATCTCTATGGGCTGGACGATCCAAAGACCGCCGACTATGGCTGGCAGTGTCTGTTGGCCCGCCGGCTGGTGGAACGTGGTGTCCGGTTCGTTCAGTGCACAGCGGACGACTGGGATCAGCACACGGAACTGGCCCGGCTTCACGCCAAGAATGCTCACAGCGTAGATAAGCCGATTGCGGCTTTACTGCGAGATTTGAAGTCGCGTGGAATGCTGGATGACACGCTGGTGATCTGGGGCGGGGAATTCGGCCGCACGCCCTTCATGGAGCGGGATGGCCGCGACCACAATCCTTATGGATTCACCATGTGGATGGCGGGCGCCGGTCTCAAGAAGGGTTTTGCCTACGGTGCGACGGACGATTACGGATACCATGCCGTCGAAAACAGGGTGCATATACACGATTTGCACGCCACAATTCTGCACATTCTCGGGCTCGACCATACCAAGTTGACCTATCGATATAGCGGCCGGGACTTTCGCCTGACGGATGTTCATGGCGTTGTGGCGAAGGAGCTCTTTGCATAGACTTGGCGGTCACCTTGGATAGAGTGCGCGATACACTGGGCCCGTAGGATCATGACCTCTGGTAATCGACCGTCCCGATCCCGGGCCGTCTTAGTATTTTCCCTTTTTGCTCTAACGGCCATCAGTTGGACTGCGCTGACAACAGAAGTGCGAGCCGCGGACCCCAACCCAGAATTCGACCGGACCGTGAAGCCATTTCTGAAGCAGAATTGCGCAAAATGCCACAACGCGGATGCGATGATCTCCGGCGTCCGCGTCGATCATCTAGACGGTTCGATGGAGGATCGGCATATTCGATTGTGGGAGGCGATTCGAAAGCGGGTTGAAGATGGCACCATGCCGCCAAAGGGCCAGCCTCAGCCGGAGAGCGCCGAGCGCCAGCGGATAGCCGCCTGGATCGGACAGTCGCTCGAAGTTGCCCGTTTGCGGCCGGCCCCGAAAAACGGACTCGTGCGGCGGCTCACCGTGGCCCAGTACCGGAATACCCTGCGTGAGCTTTTGCAGCTGGACGATGACCTAACCGAGATCCTTCCCGCGGATGCCGTCTCGGCCGACGGCTTCGTCAACAATGCGGAAACTCTGCAACTATCGCCGATACTCCTCGAAGCCTACTTCGAGATTGCCGAAGAAGCGCTGAATCGCGCGATCATGGATCCCCAAACCCCGCCGCAGATCCAACACTTCCGGATGGATCTGGGCGCATCGATCAATCCCGACCCGCTCCCCGACAAGCTCATTCTTGGCGCGAACAGTTTGCTGTTGGACAACAAAGATTTTGTAGTGACCGAGCCGGCATTGCATAAGACGTTCGCCTTCGAGCCCCACCATATGCGAACGAAGTACCGTTTCATCGAAGGCTATGCCGGGAATGATACGGTGCGTGGCTGGCGGGACTACGACAGCATTTACCACTCTGTGTTTGCCTGTATGCGCGGTACTTATGG
>CAYTVP010000035.1:0-18799 GCA_964441675.1 uncultured Solibacteraceae bacterium
CAGTCGATTGCGGCGTGTTTTTCGCCGCAATATCAACTTCCGCGCTCAGGTAGGGAGCGACTGCTTCCGCGCTCGCGCGGATAGCGAGCATGGCACCCGGCTCGCAACCCTGCATCAGCCGGCCCCGCGCCGCCACGATTGCCAAGGCATCTTCGAGGCTCATCACTCCCGCCAGGTGGGCGGCGACATACTCGCCGATGCTATGCCCTGCCATCGCCGCGGGAGCGATCCCCCAGGACATCCACAGCTTGGCAAGCGCGTATTCGACAGCGAAGAGCGCGGGCTGCGTAAACTCGGTCCGATTCAGCCTTGTCGAGGCATCCGGAGTGCCGGACGCCGGATAGACGATCTCAGGGAGACCGGGTTGAATTTCGGATGAGAGAATCTCCGCGCACTGATCAAATGCCTGGCGGAACACGCCGTAGGTGCGATACAGGCCCTTGGCCATATCCACCGTCTGGCTTCCCTGCCCTGGAAACAGAAATACGATGTTCCCGGACTCATTGCCGCTAAGCGTTGCGGAGATCGGTGTTTGTTCTGGAAGAGCAGCATCCCCGTTTGCAACGAGAAATGCTCGTTCGCGGTGCCGCGACCGGCCTACTTGCAGCGTGTAGGCGCAGTCTTCGAGCAACTGTTCAGGATGAGAACCACGGAAAGCGCGAAAATCGCTCGTCATCCGCTCCAGGGCGGTTGGCGTTTTCGCCGACCAGATCAGCAATTGAGGCACTGAAGATGGGCTCGCGGGGGACGCAGGCGGTGCTTCTTCGAGAACCACGTGCGAATTCGTACCACCCACTCCGAACGCGCTCACCCCGGCTCTGCGCGGGTAAGAACCGCCTACCCAAGGTGTTCGCTTCGCGGCAAGCCGGAAAGGACTGCCAGCCAGTTCCAGGCGTGGATTCGGGTTCTCAAGATCCAGCACCGGGACGATCTCGTTGTGCTGCATCTGGAGCACAGTCTTGATCACTCCCGACACTCCCGCAGCCACATCGAGGTGACCAATGTGACCCTTGACGGAACCCAGCAGGCAAAAGCCCTCGGCATTAGTTGACCGGCGGAATGCTTCGTTCAGTCCCCGGAGCTCGATCGGGTCACCCATTTGAGTCCCGGTACCGTGCGCCTCGACATAGCTGATCGTTTCCACCGGAATGCCCGACATGACGTGAGCCATTTGAATTGCATCGGCCTGCCCGCTAACGCTCGGGGCGGTATATCCAGCCTTCGTACCCCCGTCGTTATTCACGCCAAAACCACGCAGCACAGCGAGAATCGGGTCCCGGTCGGCCATCGCATCGTCGAGACGCTTCAGTAAAACAACGCCGGCCCCGTGACCAAATACGGTACCGTTCGAACGCGCCTCAAACGGACGGCAGCGGCCTTCCTCAGAAACCATCCCACCGTCCTGGCCGCAATATCCCCGTTGCTGCGGAAATGTAATGGATACTCCTCCGGCGAGAGCCATGTCGCATCCATAGGTAAGCAACGACTGGGCGGCCTGGGCGATCGCCACGAGAGATGTGGAGCAGGCACACTGCACATTCACGCTCGGGCCCCGAAGGTTGAGCTTATAGGACACACGCGTGGGCACAAAGTCGCCGGCGTTGCCCACCATCATTGTGTAGTTGCCGATTTGAAATTTGCCGGCGAAGTCGTCGACGGCTTCTCGATCGTGCAGAATATTGGAGATCAGGTAGGTACTGGGGCTGGCTCCGGCATACATGCCGACCGCGCCGGGATATCGGAAGGGGTCATATCCCGCGCGCTCCAGAGCTTCCCAGCAGACTTCCAGGAAGATCCGGTGCTGGGGATCCATCAACTGGGCCTCGCGCGGATAGATATCGAAGAACGCGGCATCGAACTGATCCACGTTCTGGAGCACCGGCCGTACTCGAACGTATCGGGGATCGTCCCGCTCCGCATCCCGTGCTTCGATGGCATCCCACGAGAAGGGCTCCATCGCGTGCTTTGCACCGACCAGATTCTGCCAGAATTCTTCTACGGAGCCGGCGCCGGGAAAACGTCCCGACATGCCGATAATTGCCACTGCGGGCAGATCCCGCTTTTCGCGCGGTTCATGAATTAATTCAGGTGCTTCGTCAATTGTCTGCATTTCGTTTCGTTACCGGGTTATTCCTTTCGACATCTGGCGTCTACGAAAAACCTGCTGCTGCCGGCGGGCACGTTCAGCCGCGTCGCGTAAGAGGGTCGCGCCCGTTCCGACCGCTTCGGCGAGCATGCGTATAGTGGGACGCTCGAAGAGAATCGTCACGCTGAGTTTCGTGCGCAGTTCCTGTTCGAGTTTTTGCTGAACCACGACTGCGGAGAGGGAGGTTCCCCCGAGGTCGAAGAAGTTATCGTCCAGCCCGATTCTGCCGGTTCGCAGCACATCCTGCCAGATCGCCCTAATCCGAACCTCCGTCGGCGCATCCGGCGGAACAGGCGCCGCTGTCGGTTGGATGGCCAATGCCCGTTCGGCGAGAGCCTGACGATCGGCCTTGCCGTTCGGCGACAAGGGAAATTCATCTATCACCTCGAACCGCGAGGGGATCATGTAGGGCGGAAGAATCGCCGCCAGTGCCGCCCGCAGCGCCGCGCGATCCGGCGTGCTGGTGATTGAGGGCACAAGAAATGCGATTAGTTGATCGAACGCCGCCACCACAATGGTGTCGCGAATCCCACTGTGCCGTAAAATCGCCGCTTCCACTTCCGAAAGCTCCACCCGGTTGCCACGAATTTTTACCTGATGGTCTACCCTGCCGACGAACTCCAGGAGGCCGTCGTTCCTCCGCTTCACAAGGTCGCCCGACCGGTAGAACAGCGATCCGTTGGCATCCCGATAGAACCGCGTAGCAGTCAGTGCGGCATCGTTGACATATCCCGCTCCCACGCCGTCACCGCCGATTTGGAGCTCTCCCAAAGAAGCGTCCGCGCCGTCATGATCCGCAATTCGCAAAACCGCTCCGGGAATCGCACAACCCAGCGCCACGGGTGAGCCGCCGGCCAGTTCGTCCTCCGTGAGCCGATGGAAGGCCACAATGTCCGAACATTCGGTTGGTCCGTACGTGTTCACGATTGCGCCGCGAAACCACGGAGAAGTTGTCCAGCGTCGAAGTCTCTGAGCGGCAATCGGTTCACCGCCTAGAAAAACGCAGCGAAGCGAGCGAAGGCGCTCCAATTGTTCGCCCGACGCCGCTTCGACCAGCGGATAGAACGTACTGGGAGTGCAATTGAGCAGCGTAATGCCGTGGGTGGCAATCAACTCCAACAGATGTTCTGGGTCATAGTGGTCCCGGCCGGCGAGAACCAGTTGGCCACCCGAAATGAGAGGCGCAAAAAAATTCTTCTGCGTCAGATCGAAGCTGGGCGAGGAAACGAGCAAGGTCCGGTCAGTCGGACCGATCGCAAACTCCGTCGTGAACCAGTCGAGCAGACGGGCGAACCCTTTGTAATAGACGGCGGCGCCCTTCGGGGTTCCTGTCGACCCGGACGTAAAGATGATGTAAATAAGATTGTCGGGATCGGGGCCCGGGCCAAGCTCCGGTTCCGGCTCGCGGGCGCTCGCTCCCGGTTCCAAGCTGATTTGAGAGCTACCCGGGCCGTCCGACTGCCTGTCCTCGCCCGCCAGGAAATCAAGACAAGCTTCGCGTGCCATGAGGCCGCGGCGTTCCTGCGGGTAGCTGGCGTCGATTGGAACGTAGGCCGCCCCCAGGCGCACTGCTGCGAGTATTCCAGCTACGACTTCCGGGGTCCGGCGTGCGTTAATCCCCACCCGCATTCCCTTTTGGACGCCCGCCGCTCGCCAGTCTGCCGCAAGAGCCTTTACCCGTTGTGCAAGAACGTCATAAGTCCATACGCCTCCGTGAAAGACGACAGCTGTTTCGTGTGGTCTCTGATGTACCTGACGGAAGAACAGTTCAGATAGCTGGGGCTGCATCATGCTCTCAATCGATCTGCGCACGCAGATCCTCTTAATCCGGTTCGTTCTGAAGGTGCGATTTCTCTTCGCTTTTTGCCAGCGAAGACGGGGCGCTTAGCTCCGGTAGGGGCGCGACACCCGAAACACGAGGTATCCCGCCACTCCGCCAACGACGAAACCAAACAGGTTTGCTGCCATATCGCGCGTATCAAATGTTCTCATCGGCGTGAAACGCTGAAGGAACTCTAAAAAAAACCCTAAAGCAACAACAAATCCAGCAGGAATCACCACCGCGCGGCTCCATCCACGCAGAGCGAACGGAACCAGGGTCAAGATCGCGTAAGAAAAGAAATGCTGCGCTTTATCATCCACGTCCTGCAGGAAGGGAATGAGGTCCGCCGTGGTTTCCTCGGGAGCCAGGGACCCAAAGACGACACTCCCGATCATCAACAGCCACACAATCCACAACATTGTTTCTCCGATGGAATATCGGGAGGCCCGCAAGCTCAGGCGTCCTTTGCCACAGGGCTTAAGTCGGCGATTGTGTTGGATGTGGAGCCGCGTTCGGCCGCCTGTGAAAATTGCCGCCAGTCTTCGCGCATCCCGGAATCGTCCTCGTCGAGATTCAACCTGTTCAGGATGACACCGACTGCGGGAACCCTCAGGCGGGACAATAGTCTGGCCGCGCGCTTCAGTTCGGCTCCGGTAACCCGGCCGGCTTCGACAACCAGAAGCGTCGCCTCAAAAAGGCGAGACAAGTATTCGGTATCTGCTGAAATCAGAATCGGCTGAGCATCCACCAGCACAAGGTCATATTTTTGGCGCACAGCCGACCAGTGGTCATGGAGGGCGTCGAACGGTCCGGCGAATCCGCGGCCACTGAACGCGGGAATGGAAAGCTCATCTTCCCCGTTCGCAGAGAACTGTACGGAGGCTGTTCCGGCGCCGGCGTTAATGCGGAGTACCTTCAGACCAAGCCGGGAAAGCCGCTCCTGGAGTTCGACCGCTATCGTTGAGGTTCCGCCGCCGGGGAGAATCGAAGTCAGAACGAAAGACTTCACGCCGTCCAGACGCGCGGCACGCTCCACAGCAAGGGACAACCGCTGCAGCCGGTCTGCCGCAAAAGCCGGATGTTTTCCATTAGTGTCCAGTGCGCAGCCCATCGGCGGGAACTTCATGATCCGCTCGATGTCGTTCGGTGAATGGATCCGGCCACCGATCAGATCAAGGATGGTAACCAGACCGACAGAAGCCAGAGCCGCAGCAAAAAGCGCCGCGACCGCCAGCTTCTTTCGCCGGTCCTTTTCCGGAGCAATCGGAGGCCGGGCTTTCGAGAACAGCCGCAGGTAGCCCGGCGAGCCCTGCTCGAGCGTGAGATAGCGAATGCGATCGTCGATTGCATTCAGTTGAGCACGCATCCGTTCCACCTCGCCTGAAAATACCGCTACCTGCCCCAGCTTTTCGGCGGATTGAGTCGCGAGCTTCGATTGCGACGCTACCTGCCGCTCGAGCTGGGTCTCGACATAACGCGACCGCTCCACTTCAGCATTGAGCTTTTCCACCAGGCGCGTCGAGGCGCGCGCCGCCAGATTGTCCGTTGCCTGTTTCAACTGCGCATCGATCTCTGCTAATTCTGCCTGCGACCGCTGCCAAACCGGATGGCTTGGGCTTAGGCCGCTGATCTGCGACAGGATCGCGGAGCGACGCTGGTTCAGGGTTGACTTCAACGCGCCAAGTCCGGGATCACCGGCCACCAACTCTTCCGACAATACCTGAAGAAGCGCCGAGCGTTCGCCCGCATCGCCGCCTTTCAGGGTCCGAATCTGCGCTTCCGCCTCCAGCCGTTTCTGGCGTGCCACGTTCAGGTCTGTCATGGACTTTACCAACAACTCGTTGTAGGGGTTGGAACCGCCAGCCGGCGTCCCCAGCCCCAGCGACTGTCCCAGCTTTTTTTGCTGGACCGAACGCGTGTTGATCTCGGATTCGAGCCGTTTGCGTTCCGCTTCAAGAGTCTCCAGGCGCTCCGGCGTTCCGTAAAACTCCTCCTGGCGCGCTTTCGACACAAAGGTCTCTGCCAGAACGTTGAGCGCGTCGTAGTGACCCTGCGGATCTGCGCCGGCAAGCGAAATCGAGATCTGGTAGGTGCCGCCGATACGCGATACCTCCAGCGCCTCGATCAGCCGCTCGGCAGCCTCTTGTTCCGTCTCGTCCGGCTCCCGCCAGACAACCTTACGCCGTTCCATCTCGCGAATCGCATCGAGCACAATATCGAAACGGGTGACGGTATGCACCTGCTGTTGGACAAACGAATCGTATGGGCGAGAACGCTCGTTGTCATCGCTCAGCGTCCGCAGAAAGTTAGGAGACACCAGAACCGTGGCCTCGCTGACGTAAACCGGTTCTACCCGCATCACAATGAACAACGCGGCGGCACCGGCCAGAACAGCAAAGAAGGCGAGCGCAAGCGGCCATCGCCGCTTCAAGCTGCGCAATGGATGGAGGGAGACGGGGGGTTCATTCCCGGTCTCATGCGTCCAGGCAGGAACGTTTGCCACCGGCCGGACTTCGGTTGGTGCGGACAGTTTTGCTGGAAGATTGGGAGAGCTCATGAGGTTACCTCGCTGCGATCGCGCCGATCATCGCCATACTTGTGATCGGAGACAGCTTCTCGAGAACGCGAGCTGCCTTGGAAAATCCGGTTTCGGGTACGTAAATCACATCTCCCGCAGCCAGGACAAACTCCACGTTGGCCGTGCCCGATAGAAAATTTCGAAGCGCGACCTCGATAACTTTTCCATCTTTGGCTCGGAGAATCTGTATTTGCGACGCCTTGGCATCCTCCTTTAAACCGCCGGCTTGAGCCAGAACACTGAGCAGAGTTGAGTTCCGCTCAAGCGTAATGGCGCCGGGATGATTCACATGACCCAAAACAGAAACAATCTCGTCCTGGTCAGCCGGTACGTAGACGACGTCGTCGCGCTGCAGCCGCAGGTTCGCCAGCGTCTGGCCGCCCTCTACCATTTCGCGCAGGCGTATCCAAGCCACCTGTTCCGGTCCCCGAAAGATCGCGCAACGCACGGGCAGTGCCTGAGGTTTCGATTCGCCGGATGCCGCGCCGGCCTTTGTCATGACTTCGAGAAGCGTCGGAACACCTTCGAAATAGATCACGCCGGGCCGGGCGACTTTGCCCAGAACGAGGATCCGGTTCGATCCGTACTTATCGACTCGCACCTGAACGGACGGATCCTGATAGAACTTACCGAGGGTCGTGGCCAAACGTCCCGCGCCATCTTCCCGGGTCAGCCCGGCAAGCGCAACTTCTCCGGCAACAGGAACGGAAATCCGGCCGTCGGGCCCGATGACGTGCTTTCCGGAAAGCTCCGGTCGCGCGAGCACTTCGACGGTAATCTCATCGCCGGCGCCAAGCCGATACGGCTCGTCCGCCGCGGGCTCGAACATCTTGAGCGATTGCCCGGTATGATCGCTTGCCGAAACTGCCAAGCCGGCAGCGGCAGCCAACATAACCAATAATCGAAATCTATTCATATCTTCCTCCAGCCAGGTCGTTATTTCGACAAGCCGGCAAAACTACCTGCCGGCAAAAATCTCAGATACGGACCCGCCGCGCGTCGCACAAGCACCGCGGCTTCCTTTTTCTCGGTTTCACAAAGTAAGAAACGGGCAACCACGAAGCCCAGCGCAGCCGTATAGGCGGCCCCCAGGCCCGCGAGCAAAAGGGCTCCCGCCCAGCGCTCGACCGTCGGTACCAATGCAACCGCCGGCCAGGCGAACGCGATCGCTACGGCGTAGGGAACAAGTCCCGGAACAAGCACTTGCTTTGCGTAGCTGCGCCAGTTGATGCCAAGCACCTTCTTCGCGCGAATCAGGATGACCGGCACCGACGCCCATGTTCCCGCGCAAACCGCGATGCCCACGCCGGCCGTCGTCCACTCGCCCAGCACCAGCCGCGACACGGGGACAAACAAGCAGACGAAAACCAGATTCGGGATCGCATAGTAGAACTCCTCGCTCGCTCTCCCTATGCCGCGCAGGATGGACGTCGCCGGGCCGGTTAGCAGGTGAATCTGCATCGTGATGGAAAACAGCGCAAACAGCAGCGCTCCGTGTTCGATAGGCCGCTTCAGCCACACCTGAAAAATCGGGCCGGCAGCCATCGCCATAAAAGCGCAAAAGTAGCCGGATACGAGGTTCATGTGCCGCGAACCGCGCAGATACAGATCCCGGATCTCATCTTCGACGCCACTCCACCCGCGGTGATGCAGCTCGGTCGCGCGCGGCATCAGCGCCGTAATAAAAGCCGTCGGCAAGGCCGAAACCGCCCCCGGCCACTTCTTCGCTAAATCGAGAACGGCGGCAGCTCCGGTACCAACGAACAGGAGCGCGGCAATCCGTTCGGCCGATGCCAGCGTGATCCCCAAAAGGCTCTGCACCTGCACCAGGCTGCCGAAACTGATTAGTTGGCGGAACGCATCCCGAGAGATATACCGGAACCCGATCCGGAACCACGGATAGTGGCGCCGCACATAGAGCGCCTCGAGAAGATCGCCTACCAGGGAGCGGACCAGAAATGCTTCCGCCATGCCGCGAATCCCGCGGCCGCCGCCCACCAGGATCACGATCAGCACGGTCTCGACAAGGAACGCGACGACCCAAATTTTCTGGTTAACAGAAATCTTCTGCAGTCCCACCAGGATGTCGCCGAAAACACTTAGGCACATGCTGGTCAGAAAGACGCCCGCGACGATCAACACAGCTTCGGCGCTTTCGCTTGTCCGGTCGGGTGGTAGATCCCACAGGCGCGCCACCTGCGGCCAGAACCACACCAGTGATCCGAACAAAATGACCGACACCGGCACCGCAATCGCGAGCCCCGTCGACGCCAACTCGTTCAGACGCTCGTATTGTCGTTGAGCTGCATACTGCGCGGAATACCGGATGTAGACGATCGAGATACCCAGATTTGTCAGCCCCAGGTAGCTGACCAGAATAAAGGCCGTAGTCCACAGGCCGTAGGCTTCCAGGCCTATATAGGACAGCACGAATGGGGGAATCATCATCCGGGTCGCCATATAGAGCACCCGGGCCGCGATGGTCGCGAGAACGTTGCGTCCCACCTGGCTTTCGGGCGCTTCCACCGTCCCTTCGGCAGGCTGCGGGGCGGTTAGCGTTGCGGACATAAACGTTCTTTCGGCGGAATCATGCCAGAACTTTCGGAAATGGGAACGCTCGGATCGCCGAAGGAAATTCTCTCTGCTCCGGAACGAGCGCTGGCTGGAGGCGTAATCCCTGAGCCCAGCCCACAATGATGAAAAACAACTGGAACGACTGCGCACCGAGGTAAACCGACGCGGTGGAGATCGCAATACCCACCAGACATCCGAGAAGGGCAAACGCACACCGGCGGTCCGGACTGTTCGTTGCCCGCAATCCGGATCGCCACAACGTCCAAGCCGACTCTGCCAGAATCAGGATCAACAGGAACAAACCGAAGTACCCTTGGGTGAGTGCCACGAGAAGGTAGTTGTTGTCGATTGAGGGCTGTCCCGGAACGCGCGGCGGCTCGACCCGCCCCCAACCCCAGAACCCGCCTTCTTCGACAAGCGGCATATAGTTGCTGACCAGCGCCCGGCGATAGGCTGCCGTTTCCACTTCGTTCGGATCCTGGAACCTCCAGCCACCGGCCGTCATGGCCATCGTGGCGGCAAAGGCTGTCAGTCCGATTCCGACCACAACAATGCCTAACCAAAGCGTGCGCCGGCGAATATTGGACCTACTGCCGATCGCTGCCACCAGAACTCCGCAGAGTGCGCCCAGCCACGGACCTCGCGACATCGTCATCAGCAGTCCGACGCCTAGGATCAGATTGACCAGGGCTCCCGGCGGTATGGGAACCGCAAATTGAAACCGGGGCCGCCAGGCACCATCGCGATTGAGCCAGTGGTTCAGGATAAGTCCGCTGCCGAAGATCAGCCCGGCGAGAATGGCGTGGCTGTAGGGGCCGGCCACGCGGCCGAATCCCCAACGGATCTGCGTAACCCACTCGTTCTGTTCCGCCGGGAAAAGCAACATCCAAAACTGCACAAAAGGGTTCGACCCCATACGGAACTCGTAGACGCTGAGGGCGCTAACGATCGCCAATAAGAAAACGGTCCGGCGAGCCATCTCATATCGCAGGCCCCGCGCTTCGATCATTCCCTTGCCGACCATGTAGGGCAGCAGAGCGCATGTCAACAAATCGAACAGCGTCGCGACTGCGTCCGGGGTGGGACGGTGCAGACTTTCCGAGTAGGCACCGCCGGCCACAAACAGCACGATCCAAAGATCGGTCCGCGTGAGCTGCCATTCCGACCGGCGGCGAAGCAGGTATACAGCGGCGATCGGAAGAATGGCTGCCTGGCAAAAGGTGAGATCCGGCAACCCCTGAAATTGCCAGCGGCAGAACCCGGGCAGCAGGAGCAGCGTCGGCAGGTGGATGTCGAGAGCCGCCCTGTCCGGTGATCGATAAAAGCACCAGACCAAGGCGAGCACTCCCGGAATCAGGGCGACCCAATCCATGCCTAGGCCGCCTTTCTCTTTTCGAAAACCCACCGGAGTGCTTCCGGAATCAGCGCCCTGTAGTAGCGCGCCAGCACGCCGATACTCTTCGCAAAGCTATTTTGAAGAGCGAAAAAACTTTCCATTACCAGAGTTTCTTTTTCATCCGGGTGGCGCCATGCCAGATACGCCGCCGGACTAACAAGACCGCCACGCAGCCAATGGCGATGACGGCGCCATGCCGGAGGAAAGCGATCGACGTCCGATGGATGCCGGAGCCCGGCGCCCACTGTGCTGCAGTCGGCACGCACGACATTCCACAAGCCGGGGACAAAATCGGAAAGGTAATGCTCGAGAACGGCAGTCCAGGGATGAGTCCGCGACGAAAACCGGATACGCCGGCGCCGGAACCAGCGGGGCTCCGTGTGCAGAGGCTGTGGCAGAGTGGCAGTCAGAACAGATTCCATCCGCAGCTTGCCGCGAACAGCCGAGACGGCAAGCAGCAACAATGCGGGAACAAGATTTGCGACGAGAAGCGTCAGCCCCAGGAGGCGGCGCCTCAGATCGTAGAGAACGCGAGCCGGCCAGATTCGGGGAACCTCTCCCAAAAGTGAACTATTGTCGAAAGTACACTCGGCGCCGTCGTCCATGCTGACCAAAAGGTTCCGATCGGCAAGCTTTCCCTTGAGGACCGTCTGCTCGCCGAGATACGTGCGCGGAAGAACAACCGAGTGAGACACCGCCGCGCCGCGTTCGACAATTGCGCCGGCGCCGATTACCGCTCCAGGACCAATCTTGGCGCCGGAGGCGATATGCGCTCCCGGCCCGATATACGCGGGGCCCTCGATGGTCACATCGCTTCGCATCCATACGCGGGCGCAGACACGTATTCCGGGATCGCGCTCCCGCCCGTGGATCATCAGACCACCGGAGCCAAAGTCCATCTGGGTCATGTGGGCCTGATGCAGGTCGGCATGCGAGCGGATACGGATCGGCTCACGCTCGAGACGGACCTGACGGCCCCGGACACGGCACAACCACAGAAGTGAGGTCTCGAACTCTTCCAGATCGTCTTCGAGAACGTTTGGCGCCGCATCGAAATCGACTGCCGCAAAGCCCGTCCACGCGTTTTCCCGCTCTTTCCCGAAAAACGCTGTGGGAACACCCCGCGCGAGCGCCTCGGAAGCCGCTCGGAACTCGTCATCTGAAAATCGGCAGATCGTTGCGGCGTCACCGATCAGCGTCGCTCCGGCCGGCTGGAGAGCCTCCAGGCGCTGGTACGGATTGCCGCGAAACGCGTGGAACCGGAACTCGGCACCCCACCGCGAACCATCTCCCAATGCATGCTCCAACTCAAACGCATACCGGCCAGTCAAAAAGTCGAATTGTTTTACGTTAAAGCGCGCTGCCTGTTCCACCACATACTGGACCACAGGCCGGTCGAACAACTTCCAAAGAGCGGGACAGGAAGGATCGCCCCCATTGCGGGATTTACGGTCACAATGTTCGTACTCGTGCGAAACGATGATGGCGCGCATATACAGTTGCTTTACCTGGCAGGTACGAAACCTTCCAGGGCGGACTCGACATCGACGGCCGTGCGGATCATCGTCTCCATTTGCGCAGCCCTCAGCAGCCGGGCAACCGGTGGACGAGGGTTTACCAACATCAGAGCGCACCCTTTCTCACAGGCGAGGCGATACAGGCGAATTAGTGAGCCGGCTGCGTCGATTCCCAAAAATGTCACATCGGACAAATCCACCAAAACATGAGACCCGCCGGAAAGCCGCGCCCGCGCTTCCGTCTCGACCGCAGCCGTGACAGCACCGGTGAAGTCACCCGCCGGTTTGAGAACCAGCTTCGAGCCAGTCCGAATCGCGGCCGGATGCTCTCCGCCACCGCGGCGTTGAGCAACAAACGCGCAGAGCTGGACCGAGAGGCTGGTTGCAAGGCCCCATGCATCGGCGGCATACCGGCGCGCCAGCCGCTTGGGTTCCTGCAGCAGACGGAACATCCACTCGAGTCCGTGATTCTGCATCCAACGCGGAGCTCGCGGGAGCGATCCACCAAGTAAATCGAACGTTCCCCCTACGCCGATCGCCACCGCGGTTTTTAAGCGTTTCCGATTCCGGTGAATCCAAAGCTCCTGTTTGGGATTTCCAAATGCCACCAAGAGGATGTCGGGCCGCGCCTTCTCAATGGCGTCCAGAATCGCTCGATCGTCCATTTGTTCGAGCGGCGTTACCGGCGGCGAGAGTCTTCCGCAAATGTTGAGTTCGGGAAATTCGGCGGTGAGGTGCGCGGCAACGGCTGCGGAAGATTCCGGGCTGGCACCCAGAAGAAAAACGCGGTAGCCTCGCTGAGCGCTGCGTTGGGCGAGTGCGAGGACCAGATCGACACCCGCGACACGCTCCGGCAGAGGAGATCCCATCACACGCGAAGCCCATACCAACGGCATCCCGTCCGCAAGGACCAGATCACATTCGGAGAGAATTTCCTGAAGGCGGCGATTCCGCCGCGCGTTCACCAGGAAATCGGCATTGGCTGTGGCGACCTGATGAAAATGGCCCGATTCGACAAAGGTATCGATACGCGCCAGCGCACCGGCAAGGTCAACGTTGTCGACCGGGATTCCCAGGACGGCAACGCTTGGGTGCCCGCGCAGTTCTTTCGCCGGCTGCGGAGCCGCTATATGCCCGGGCGGAAGGGGAGCAAGTTTTGCAGCAGTACCCATGGTGGCGTTCCTCCGGCCCGAAAGTTAGTAGGCGCCTTTGCCGCGAAGTACGGCAGGCACGGTTAGCAAAAGCAGGCGTAAATCCTGCCAGACACTGACGGTTTCGATGTAGTCGATATCCTGCCCAACCTGTTGCTGAAACGGGATATCGCCCCGCCCGCTTACTTGCCAGATACAGGTGAGGCCAGGTTTTGCGTCCAGGCGCCGTCTTTGCTCAAGTGTGTATTGGGCGACTTCCTGAGGAAGCGGCGGACGCGGACCGACGAGCGACATCTGCCCGCGCAACACACAGACTAGCTGCGGAAGCTCATCGAGGCTGTACCGCCGCATGAACCGGCCCACGCCGGTAACCCGCGGATCCTGCCGCATCTTGAATGTCACCGAATCGGTATGGTCGTTCCGGGCAAGGAGTTCGCTCCGCCGTTGTTCGGCGTCGCGCACCATCGAGCGCAGCTTGGGAAAATCGAATTCCCGGCCACCCATCCCCGTGCGCTTCTGCCGGAAGAAAACCGGTCCGCCGTCCTGTAGCTTGATCAGTACCGCGAGGATGCCAATCAGGGGAGCCACCAGCATCAGCAGAATCAGCGACCCGGCAATGTCGATCGCACGCTTTGCGCCGTTGTGGAACGTCGCCCGGAGGTGCTGGTGCAGTGCGCCCAGCCATGGGCCGAGCAGCCATTTGAGCTTCCGTGGCCGCGCCAGGCGGTGCGCCTTGCGAGCGGCACCTCTCGGCAGCCGAACCAAATTCGTACCCGGCTTAGGCATTTGCCACCTTCTGGGACTCGCGTTCGCTGCGCATACCTACGATGGCTGCGCCGCGATGAGACGGACTCCAGCCGGCGCCTGCTTGCGCTGCCATGACACGAACCATGACGCCAGTCTCTTTTTCGTGCGGGATTGCCATTGCGCGGATTGCGTCGTCCTTGGTGCGATACAGATCGACGCATTCGTGCAACTGCACCATTTCGACGATCATTCGTACCGCGCGAGACAAGCCGCATATTACGAACGGAATCTCTTTTTTTGAGGCTTCCCGAATCCAACCCAGGATCGTCGCCAGTCCCTGGGATTCCAGCCGGGTTACTTGAGAGAAATCGACAACGACGCCTCGGGCACGTGCGATTTCATCCCGTACTTCCCTCTCCTGGTGCCTTCCTGCCAGGTTTGCGGTGAGAATTTCGACGATCGAGATTCCCGCCTCTGCTACTATCCGAACCGTTTGCTGCTTCATTTCCCGTGTCCATCTTGGAACCCCGTTTCGACACGAAAAATGAACTTCGGAGCATATTACGGTTTAGTACTTTCTTATGGAAACAGCATGGGAACAATCGCACCAGATCGGCGTGCAGTTGCTCAAGCAGAAAAGCGCTGAAGTAGGCCGGCGGATGCCGGTTTTTGTTTTATTTGCGGGAGAGTGCCGGCTGGAGTGCGCTTCGCAAGCCGTCGGCAAGCACAATGACATTCGGGGCTTTAAGAATGCCCAGGTGATCTCCAGGTACTGAAACTACTTCGAAGGGTCCGGCGGCAAGGGGCCCCCAGCCCATCATGTTCTCCCCGCTATCGCTCTCAAATTCATCCCGCTCTTCGGCGCGAAACAGAACCATCGGCCCAGGGTAGGGGCGCGGCCGATAGGAGTGAAAGGCGAGCGACCGCGCGGCGGCGCGGGCATCCGCCTGACCACCTTGTGTTCCGGCGCCCTTTAATTTCTCTTCGAGCTTGTCCTTCAAATAAGAGAGCCCATCTTTGCCGATCTTCTTGGCGTGGATTCCCAGACGCCGCGACAATGGCTTCGAATGGCTGGTTCCCGGAGCGTGGCTATCGAGCAGGCACACTAACTCCACGGTTTCCCCGATCTCCCTAAGCTGCTGCGCAATTTCAAAGGCAACAACACCACCGTAGGACTCGCCCGCAAGGATATACGGCCCATGCGGCTGGACCTCGCGAATCGCTTCGAGATAGGCCCTCGCCTGCAATGGAACACTTCCGATCAACTCGTTGCTGAGATCCACCGCCTTCCCGGATGCCAGGGACACCTCTTCCGGAAGATACACGCCGTAGACCGGCCGCTCACCACGAAACTGTTCCGCGAAATGGTGATAGAGAAAGATGCCGTAAATGCAGAAGATGGGCGTTCGGCTTCCGCCCTGCTGAAGCGGAACAACCCGCGACATTGGCTGCCCGGACCCTTCGGACTCCAGATACTCGGCAAGCTTCTGCACTGTGGGATTCGCCGCCAGAACCGGCAGCGGGATCTCTCGCCCAAACATCTCGGAAAGCCGCGTGCTGATCCGCAGCGCCGCGAGTGAGGTCGCGCCAGCTTCAAAGAAGTTTTTATCGCAACTGATCTGGTCTATTTCCAGTATGTTGGACCATGATTTCTGTAAAATTACTTCAGTATCGTTTCGCGGAGCTACGACCACTCGCGAAGAGGCCGCTTCCGGCTCCTGGCGCGCCACGTCCTCGAAGACAATTGCACCGTCCGGTTGCTGCCTCGCTCGCTTTCCCGTGCGGAGCAGGAATCCACCCAGCGCATCGTCGGCAAACTGGGCCGGATTCCGCGCAAGCTCTTTTGCTTCAGATGGCAAACCACCTAAGGCCAGTTCCCCGGGAACTCCGGCGGGACAGGGACAACCATCGGCGTCCGCCACCGTCAAGCGAAGGCGAAGCGGTTCGCCGCGCCATCCCGGCAGACTGGCTTGGACAATCCCGGTGATCTTTGGGTCGTCAAGAATCGAAGCGTCCACCCAACGGCAGCTCGCTTCTGCCTTCTCCGCGTCGTCGAGGAGCAGGAATTGCGCCAGCGGCAGATTCGGGTTGGCGACGGCCGCTTCGAGAATCAGCCGGTAGTGGTTAAGGAACCGCTGGATTGTTTCCAACCGGTACAGATGCGCGTTGTATTCAATCTGGATGCGGATGCCTTCCGTGCGCTCAACGACTCCAATCATCATGTCGAACTGGGCGCCCGGACTGACCGACCGCAGGGGCGTAATTTCGATGTCACTCAGCTTCTGGGTCTGCATGAATGCCTTCTGCAGGATGAAATAGACGGGTAGCTGCAACCGATTGGCACCGCGGTCGAGACCAAGATTCTCGACGATTTTCTCGAACGGTAGTTCCTGATGTGGGTAAGATTCGAGAACAGAGTCCCGAACTCGAAATACCAGATCGCGAAATGTGGCCAAGTCCTCCAAATCCGCGACTATCAGCTGCGGGTTGGCAAACAGCCCGATCAGGTTCTCCGTCTCCGGACGGCTGCGGTTGGCATAGGGATACCCCAGAAGAAAGCGCTTCTGCCCGGAGTATTTTGAAAGGAGCAACTCCAGGCTGGCGAGCATTAGAACATAAAGGGTGATGTGTTCGCGGTGGCCGAACAGGCGCATCTCCTCGCACAGCCGGAAATCGAGAAGCAGGGATTCGATATGACCGGGTTGATTCCTCCGGGTCGACCGGGGCGCATCGGTGGGAAGAACCAGCGCGGGCGGGGGCGGCGTAAGGACCTGCTTCCAATAGTCGATTGCCGGATCGAACTCGTCACTCTCGAGCCGCTCGTCCAACCACACTGCCCAATCCGCAAACTGAATTGGCAGTTCCGGAAGCGAAGGTTGCTTGTCGAGCGAGAAATCCTCGTAGAAATGAGCAAAATCACGCAACAGGACGCCGTTTGACCAGCCGTCGCAGATCACATGATGCAGAGTAACGGTCAGCACGTGATGCGTTTCGGAAACTTTCAGCAATGCCGCCCGCACCAACGGTCCACGCGCGGTGTCGAACTTTACGCGAGCCTGGCCCAGAATAGCCGCCTTCAGTTCGTCCTTTTGGGCGTCGCCTTCCAGTCCGGATAGATCCTCCCAATCGAGCGGAACAGGAAACTCCGCGCCCACCACCTGCATCAAGCGGCCGTCAGAAAATTGAAATGTAGTACGCAGGACTTCATGGCGTTTCACAATTTCATTGAGTGCCTGTTGCACAATTGCATAGTCCAACTTCCCGGTGACCGTCCATGCCAGGGGCATGTTCAGGCCGACATCTCCGGATGCCAGCTGGTCTACGGTCCAAAACCGCTCCTGGCCCGGAGTTGCCGGAAGGAGAAAGACATCCTGGACGTCAGAGGTGGCGCCGTCCGCGGGCGGAACAGCAGCGTTCTCCGGGAGCGAAGACAACGGGTCGCGGGCAGGCATCGTAGTATAGTGCCGGCGCGCTTTGAAATCTCGCCGGTTAATAGACCTATCGGCAGATAGATGTATTTTTTCGAGAGCAGGACTGCAACTTTTGATCTTGCTTTTTTGGAGTGTGATTGGATTGTGTGAAGTGCTACCCAAGCTCGGCGCATAGCCGACGTGTGTGCCAGGCACCAACTAGCGAGTACACCTCAAAAATTCGGTGGCTTACGCCGGGACATCCCTGTGGGAGAACCATGGTTTCTTGGGTGGTGGTGGCGGAACAGTTCGGGCATACTATGAACCCATTGAGGTGAAGGGAACAAAATTTGGGGAGCCTGGGGGGTCGCTTTACATGGAGGCTCACTGGTCCTGGCGCTCCAACATGCTTGGATCTCTTAACGCCTAACTGGCAAGTTGTGCGGGTCTGGAATTAAAGGTGTGGTCACGAATTGCTCTTTCCGCGGCATTTGCCCTGGCAACCGGTGCAACCATTTTTGCTTTAGTTCAGGTTTCCACTAATCCCGGATCGTCAAACCCGGTGTTGTACTTCTGGCTAGCCATACCGATACTTCTCACAGCGATACCCTTCTGGTTTTCGAATCGGAAGGGTATCGTTACGCTATTGTTGCTCGTCTATATCTTCCTCCCGTACTCGGCGTCGGTCGGCGCATTGTACATTCCCGCTTTTGTGACAATGTTGATCTCCTTCCTAGTTACCTGCACCGTCGAGCGACCAAACAAAAGGGAATTTCATATCAACTTCCGGGTGAAAGCGACCGGCCATGGCGGCTGGGGAAAATTACCGGAAAATCTCAGTGATTTTTCCTTAAGACTCGTCCACTAAGTATCAAATAGCCCGAACGTTCCACCTGCTCGCTCTCGCGCTGGCCTTAGTGTTCGCTACCGGCGCTGATGCAGTTCGTTCCGCTAGACTTCTACATACGCGATGAATGAGATCGAGGCGTACTGCGGACTGGTTTTAGCAGCGCTGGTTATCGCCGTACTGGCGAAACGAAAAGACTTACCGTACCCGATCGCGCTGGTTGTGGGCGGCGTACTTTTATCGCTGATCCCGGATTTTCCGAACTTTCGCCTGCATCCGGACATTGTGTTTTATGTCTTGCTCCCGCCGATTCTGTTCGAAGCAGCTACGTTCACCTCCTGGCGCGATTTCTGGCGCTGGCGCCGCACCATCTCCTGGCTGGCCTTCGGTCTCGTCGGGGCCACCAGCGCGGTCGTGGCCGTTTTGTGCGCCTGGCTCATTCCGGGGATGAATCTCGCCACTGGATTCGCCCTCGGTGCAATCGTGTCCCCCCCGGACGCCGTGGCGGCTACATCCATCACACGAGGAATGAGGCTGCCCCGTGCAGTGACACAGATTCTCGAAGGCGAAAGCCTGGTCAACGATGCCGCCGGATTAACGCTGTACCGGTT
>CAYTVP010000036.1:0-3217 GCA_964441675.1 uncultured Solibacteraceae bacterium
GATATACCGGCCTGATGGACGATATTGCAGTTTTCCGGCGTGCGCTGACGGCCGAGGAAATCGGGTCGATCGCTACCGGGAAGTTCTAACTATCTTGTGTTGGGCGCCGGCGCGCCCTCAGCACGCCCAAAATTTCGGAAAAATGTGCATATGTGCACCGCGATGTGTAACTTGACAGCGTATGCTATCATCCTATAACTGGAAGGGCTCCCCGCCTAATTCCCCCAATTTCCTTACGGAGTAGATAACCGGCCCCCACATGAGTTTTACTGTGTTTCTTGGCAATCTTCCCATATGGGTCACAGCGGATGATATCCAATCGTGGCTCACCGCTGAAAACCTAGTAGCTGATCACATCAAAGTCATTCGCAATCCAGAAACGCAGGAATCGAAGGGTTTTGCCTTCATTGAGGCCCCGAATCAGGAGGAGATGAATTCCATCATCCGCCGGTTCGATCGTGCTCCCCTTGAAGAAAGGTTGCTGCGCGCCAATCCGGCCCAGCCGCCAAAAGGTAAGACCGGCGGCAGAACGCCTCTCGTAGGCGCCACCGCCCAGCGCTCCGGCATGGCTTCCTCCGCTGCTGCGGACGCCAGAAACCGTCGCGGCGGCAAGCGTCACCGTAAGCGCGACGGAACGCCTAGTGCATTCGCCGAAGAATTGGCGAAAGCACTCTAAAATTCTGTCTTTTCACGCTTATTCTTGCCGGGTCTGCTAATTTTTACCCGGTTTGCCTGAAAAGGGCTGCAAGAGGGCTGCGGGTTTTGATGAAATAGCGGCGGGGAAATTTGATGACCGTCCCACTGGCACGGACCGTGTTCGCGGGCCTTTTTACTGTATTGGGATGGGCCGCAGGCTCTCCGGATCATCCGATGGCCGGAATGGCTACGGCCGCCGCAATTGCTCTGCTCGCTATCGCTGTGGAATCCCGCCTCTCACGGATACCCAGCTCCCGACTGCTCATGGGGGCGGCAGGGGCCTTTGCCGGTGTGGCGGCCTTCGCTCTCCTGACTCCTGCTCTTCTCCACGCCGGAAACCTGTGGGCTCTTGGCGCCGCACTCGTTCTCCTCGTATATTTTGGCATCGCCGTAGGATCGCGACAGCAAGGCGGTGAGCCGGCCTCCGGCCTGGCTGGCGGCTCGGGCGGTTGGCAATTGCTGATGTGCGATACCAGCGCCATTATCGATGGCCGTGTGGCGGATATTGCCGAGACCGGTTTCCTGGATTCCACCCTAATCGTCCCGCAGTTTGTGCTCCGCGAACTACAGCTCGTTGCCGATTCCCCTGACGGTCAGAAGCGCGTTCGCGGGCGGCGTGGACTGGACATCCTGAAAGCGCTGCAATCGAACGGTAACGTTCGGGTCGAGATTACCGATCAGGATTTTGCCAGCGTCCGAGAGGTCGATATGAAGCTCATCGAATTGGCCAAGCTACGGAATGCCAAGATCCTCACCACCGACTTCAACCTGAACAAGGTGGCGCAGGTGCGCGGTGTGAAAGTCCTGAACATCAACGAGCTGGCGAATTCGCTGCGGCCGGTAGTCCTCCCCGGCGAAATGATGCGCGTCTTTATCGCACGGGAGGGCCGCGAGCCCAATCAGGGCGTCGCGTATCTGGAGGACGGCACGATGGTCGTGGTCGATAACGCGCGCCGCCTCATCTCGAAAACAATCGATATCACCGTAACCAGCGTGCTTCAGACTACCGCCGGGAAGATGATCTTCGGCAAGTTTGATGAGCGTGTCCATGTCACGCACGATCGCGCCCGCGAAGCCTCCGCTGTCCCCGCTGTAGATGCATCCTGATCTTTTATAGAGGGCTACAATGGGATTCCCGTCACTTCCGTAAGAACGGTTCGCTATGAAAGTCTCAGTTATTCTCCCCGCCGCCGGCTTGGGCACTCGTATGGTGCGTCCGGCGGAAAAGCCGGCAGAGCGTGGCAGCGCCGACGAAAAGAGCGGAATCAGCCGGAAGCAGTTCATGCTTCTCGAGGGTGTTCCCGTTCTGATCCACACGCTCCGCAAGTTCGCGACGATGGACGAAGTCTACGAGATCGTCGTCGCCCTTCGCGCAAACGACATCGAATGGGTGGATCAGATGGTTCGTGGCGAAAAGCTGGGGACTGTGGTGCGCCTCGTCGAGGGCGGAGATTCCCGGCACGAGTCTGTGGAGAAGGCGCTTGCCGCGGTTTCCTCCAAGGCGGACCTGATCGCCGTTCACGATGCCGTTCGCCCCTTTATCGAGCGCGAGCTAATTCAGAAGGTTTTTCAGGAAGCCGAACAAACCGGGGCCGCGATTGTGGCCATTGTCCCGGTGGACACCGTGAAGCAGATTCATCTGAATAAAATCCGCGGTACGATTTCGCGCGAGCGTCTTGCCCTGGCTCAAACTCCACAAGTGTTCCGTCCCGGTCTGTTGAAGCGGGCGTTCGCAAAAGCCCGTGAGGACGGATTCAACGGAACCGATGAGTCCTCGCTTGTCGAGCGGCTAGAAGAGGTGGAGGTATCGGTTGTTGCCGGCAGCGATCGCAATCTCAAGATCACTAAGCCCACCGACATGGATTTGGCTCAGATGTATCTGGCCCGGGAAACCGCCACCCTGTGAGCGAGTTCGAATTTCGCGCCGGGTTGGGATGGGATAACCATCGCATCGCCGCCGGGAGGCGCCTGGTTTTGGGCGGTGTTCCGATTCCTTGCGAATTCGGTCTCGAAGGACATTCCGATGCCGACATTCTTCTACATGCCCTTACGGATGCAGTGCTGGGTGCGGCCGGTCTGGGTGATATTGGGATGCACTTTCCGGACACGGATCCGAAATGGCAAGGCGCCGCCAGCAGCCGGTTTCTGTCTCATGCCCTCCAACTGGCCGCTGCCGCGGGATATGAAGTGATAAACGCCGATTGCACGGTTATCCTGGAGCGCCCCAAGCTGAAGGACTATCGCGGACCGATCCGGGATTCCGTCGCCGGTCTCCTCGGTATATCGGCTGGCCGCGTGAATATTAAGTTCAAAACGTCTGAAAGAGTAGGTCCTGTTGGCGAAGGAAAGTCCGGCGAAGCACAGGCAATCGTCATGCTTCGCGGGACGCTTCCGCCGGCCTGATAATTAAGGCGGACTCTCCTCCGGGTTGCGGTAACCGTCCAGTCGATAGAACGCAGCCTCCACCCACTTAGACGGTAGCTCGTCTACGGCGGAACGCATTCGCGTCTGCCACCAGTTG
>CAYTVP010000036.1:3227-5383 GCA_964441675.1 uncultured Solibacteraceae bacterium
ATCTGCGACAGATCCTCTCTCTCATAGCGGTGCTCGATCATCGTAAAGCTGCCTTTGGTGTAGAGCAGTAGATCGATGGGAAAATCCACGTCGGATGCGCACAGTCTCGTGGCATCGAAGGCAAGAATGCCCAGCTTGAACGCATACAGAATCGGGTCCCGGTGCGTCAGCGATCGTTCCAGGATCGGCTTGCCGAAGCCTGAATTTCCGATGATCTGGTAAGGCGTGTCCGGGCCGATCTCCACCCAGTTTCCTTCCGGGTAGATGAGATAAAGCCGGTGTTGTGTGTCGCCTGACATCTGCCCGCCAATCAGCGAAAAGATGTTGAAGCGCAAGTCCGCCGCGCGCAGTGCCTGGCCGTCCTCCTCGTCGATGCGCCGCACCTGCGCCGCATACATATTGACGATCTTGAACAGGCGGTCCCGGATGGACGAGTTCTTTGTATAAACCTCTTCGAAACAGAGAAGAATCTTGTCGCGCAGGGAGCGCAAACCCGAGGTCAAAATAAAGAATGAAAAGCCGGGTCCTTGATAGGTAGCAACTTTCTTTGCTATCAGCGACTCGTAGCCGGACAGCACGCGCGTATCGGCGATGCCGACCAGTCCCTCATCAACGCTAATTCCTAAGCAAAAAGTCATGATCCCCTAAACACAAAGTAAGTTTTACGGCCTTTCATCGCCGTTGACAACGGCGGCAAACGCGTCGAACAATCGGCGTTGTTCGGAATTGTGGGAAACCTGATCCTCAGGATGCCACTGCACGCCGAGTACAAAACGCCGATCCGGTAGGTCGACGGCCTCGATAATTTTGTCTTCCGGATCTCGCGCCGCTACCCGCAAGCCGCGCCCGAGGCGATCGATCGCCTGATGATGACGCGAGTTCACCTGCCATTCCCGCGCCGCAGCGATCTCGTCCAATAGCGTTCCCGGAACGACGTCAATAGAGTGTGCCGGCTCCCAACGATTTGCGGGTTTTTTACGGTGGCGTGCTGAGTCCAGATGTTGAATGAGCGTTCCGCCCAGAAATACGTTCAGCAATTGTATCCCACGGCAGATCGCGAGCACGGGCAAGCCGGCGCGGATCGCCTCATCCAGCAGGCGAAATTCGAGGCGGTCCCGCTCTGTATCCGGCGGTTCCGTTTCAGGCTGTGCTTCCTGGCCGTACAGCCGCGGATCGACATCCGTTCCTCCCACCAGTACAAGTCCGCCGAAGCCCGTGAGCGGCGCGTCGAAGGGAGAAACCACCAGCTCTATGTCAAGCCCGGCCTGCCGGAGCGCGTCTTCGTATGGACCGCTATTTGTATCCCGGCCATGCGGAACTAAAACTCGATTCGTCAAAACTGGGCGATTTCCTGTAGAATTTAAGACATCGACGGGTAGGACAGCCACGTCGCGCCCCAACCGCCGGACTTTGTACTTCAATTGCAGGATAACTGACGTGCTGATCCGACTGGGTTATGACATTCGTTTTGAGACTTCAGCGCCACTGGCAATCGTGGCGATGTTGCGGGTGCACCCTTCCCGGGTTCCGGATTTAAAGGAGCCTGACAGACTGGTGACAGAGCCCGATCTCGAAGTTGACGAGTACGTTGATTCCTTCGGGAACATCTGTTCGCGCTTTCTCTGTCCCGTGGGCACGGTTCGGCTGATGGGTTCCACCCTAATTGAAGACAGCGGCTTGCCCGACGAAGCCGGCCCCAATGCCTGCCAGCACCCTGTGGAGGAGCTTCCGTCCGAGGTGTTGCAGTTTTTGTTGAACTCCCGATACTGCGAGGTCGATCTGCTATCGCACACCGCGACCGAGCTTTTTGGCCATACGCCGCTGGGCTGGGCCCGAGCCCAGGCCATTCGAGATTGGGTTTATAGCAAGGTTCGTTTCGGCTACAACTTTGCACGCCCGACGCGAACCGCGCTCGACACCTATACGGAGCGCGTTGGCGTCTGCCGCGATTTCCAGCATCTCGCCGTCACGTTGACGAGAGCGATGAACATTCCAGCTCGATATGTCGCGGGCTACCTCGGGGACATCGGCGTGCCGGTAAGCCCGGATCCGATGGACTTCAGCGCATGGTACGAAGTATTTCTTGATGGCCGTTGGTGGACAATGGACGCGCGCCACAATCGCGCGCGTATCGGCAGAGTGCTGGTAGCAACGGG
>CAYTVP010000036.1:5393-17196 GCA_964441675.1 uncultured Solibacteraceae bacterium
GTTCGGAACCGCTACGCTGGTAGGCTTTCAAGTTGTCACCGAAGAAGTGAGTCAAACGGTCGCGGTCCCGAAGGTGCTCGCTCAGGGCGTAGCTTAGACGGAAGCGCTATTGTGTTTTTGACGCTTGACGCACAGACAGAAATTCGTCGCCGGCATTCCAGGTGGGCAGCGCGTCCTGATTGGCTACTTCGAGTCCAATCACCATGCCGAATCGCGCCATTTCCTCCATGCCGGAAAAATCCCAATCGGCGGAATATTCATCCGAGGGTTGGTGATATTTCTTCGCGTTGAACTCCATGAAGAAATCATCTCCGGCGCCGCCGGCCCGGAGCTCGTTTCCCATTTTGACCGAGAACGCGGGAATGCCTACGCGCGCAAGCGAAAAGTGATCGCTGCGATAGTAGCTTCCCTGTTCCGGGCGCGCGTCCGGCGTAATCTCCAGTCCAAAGCGTTTGGCGACGTTCTGAACGGTAGGCCAAACCGTGGTCCGCTCCGCGCCGGTAACAACGACATCCTTGGTGCGGCCGAATGGATAGAGCGCGTCGTAGTTAATGTTCACGGCGTGCCGTCCGGCGGGAATGAAAGGATTCCTGCCGTAGTACTCCGCGCCGCGGAGCCCGCTCTCCTCGGCCGTGACGGAGAGAAAGATCGCCGAGCGCCGGGGTTTGGATGTGAGGTTCGACCAGGCGCGTGCGATCTCGAGCAGTATGGCGCAGCCGGTGGCATTGTCCACGGCACCGTTATAGATGGAGTCTCCGTTTACGGGAGTACCGATCCCCAGATGGTCCCAATGCGCAGTGAAGATGACTGCTTCGTTTTTGAGGTTGGGGTCGCTGCCTTCAATGATTCCGATGACGTTTCTGGTTTCAATCGCGCGGAGTTTTGCCGGCAGCGAAGCGGCGATCTTCAGGTTGAGTGGAATCGGCTGAAAGCCTCGAGTGTCAGCTAACCGCACCATCTCATCCACCGATTTTCCGATCGCCTGAAACAGCCGCTCGCCCGCGTTCTTCGTCAACCAGCCGGCTAGCGCCAACTCGCGGCCGGCATCCACAACTTTCATCTGCGGATCTTCTTTTCCCCAAGAGTTGCGAACGACTTCCCACGAGTAGCCTGCTGTGGGGGTGGTGTGGATGATCAAACAGGCGAGCGCGCCTTTGCGTGCGGCCTGTTCGAACCTGTAGGTCCAACGCCCGTAGTAGGTGAGCGCGCGGCCACGGAAGAAGCCTGGATCCTCCGACGGGGGCTCGTTGGTAAACAGCACGACCACTTTGCCGGCGACGTCGATGTTTTGGTAGTCATCCCAACTGAATTCGGGAGCCGTGATGCCGTGGCCCATGAAGATCGCATCGGCTTCGAAGGTTTCGGTTTCGTTTTGACGATGCGTGTGCCCGACGAACTCGGTCTGCCAAGCAAACTGAGAGCGATCGGTGCCCTTCACCATAGCCAGGGTGGCCGAATCCTGAGTTGTCACACCCACCATGGGGACGCGTTGGAAGTACGTGCCACCGTCTCCGGCAGGTTTCAATCCGGACATTGCGAATTGGGAGGCCAGGTACTCGGTAGTGATGTCTCCGCCGCGCGTACCGACGCCGCGGCCTTCGAGCAGATCGCTGGCGAGAAACCTTACGTGAGCGCGAAGCCGCGAGCCCAAAATGTCGGTAACCTGGGCGTCAACAGAAAAAGCCAGGGTGAGCGCAACGATAGTACGTTTCATTTCTTTCCTCCGCGGGGCTTCGCCGCTTTCGATTTCGGTTTTTCCGGAGGCGGTGGGTGCGGCGGGGATAGCTCTTCGATATTCGTCAGGTAGAAATCGTTCTGACGCTCGACAACGGTGGCCTTCAGTTTCATTCCGGGCCGAAGTTTGACCCACTGCGCAGGATCGGGAACGGGGAAGCCCATCGTCATCGCTTCCATGAAGTCCTTGATGTCGCCGTGTTTGATGATGGCGACCCTGTCCTTAGCCTCGAGGCGAATCAGTTCACCCTCCATCACATGGCGCTTCTCCGTGAATGGCGGCGGCTGTTCCGAGCAGGCTACAAGCAGCGCTAGTGCAGAGACGACAATGGAAAGAATGACGCGTCTGGGCATCCTTTACATTTTCGCCATATCTGGCATCCCGGCGCAGTTTCTGCAAAAGCCCTACCTCCAGTTCGGGAACACGGACCAGGACGGACGTGTCAGGAATCTGACTTTGCTGTGGCACACAGAGGACCAGGATCAGGCGTGGAGTATCGAATGGAAAGCCGAACGCGAGTCGCGCTGGCACGGAGTGGAGGCGGATCTGCTGCGCCGGATTTCCGTGCGAGGCGTGACGCCCCACCGCGTGTACCGCGCTGAGATGACGAATCTGTCCGCGGGAGAAACCGTTGTCTATCGAGTGCTGCTGAATCGCCGGGAGGTGTTTTCCGAGAGAACACGCGCTCCCAAGCGGCCTGATCAACCACACTCGTTTGTTGTCGTAGGAGACACAGCGGAAGGCTCCAAGGGGCAGAAGATGCTGGCGGGTGAAATTTTCAAGGCGAAGCCGGATTATTTTTCGATCGTGGGCGACATTGTGTATTCGCGCGGGCTTATTTCGCAGTATTACGAGAACTACTTTCCCGTTTATAACTGCGACGAGAACAAGCCCGGCACATGCGCGCCACTGCTTCGGTCGGTCGCAAGCGTTGCGATTCCGGGTAACCACGATATTGGCCGGACGGCGAATTTGGGGTTTCTACCCGATGCTTTGGCGTTCTTTTACTACTGGTTTCAACCGCTGAACAGCCCGGTCGCAGAACGGCAGGGCCCGCATGTTCCGAAGCTGAAGGGCGCGCGGTCCATTGTTCAGAAGTTTTACGATACGGCGGCGGAGTACCCGCGGATGACGATGTTCTCTTTCGATTACGGTGATGTTCACTGGACGATGCTCGATTCGAACAGCTATGTCGATTGGAGTGATCCGAAGCTTGCGGAGTGGGTCCGTCAGGACCTGCGATCGGCAAAGGATGCGCGCTGGCGGTTTGTCGGACAGCATCATCCGGCGTTCTCCTCATCGCGAAAGCATTCCGGCGACCAATGGATGAGGCGGCTGGCGCCTGTCTTTGAAGAGGGAAAGGTGGACGTTGTATTTGCCGGGCATGTCCACAACTACCAGCGAAGCCTGCCGCTGCGGTTTCAGATGACGGCGGTGAAGGGCAATCGTGTCGACGGAACATTTCAACTCGACCGTGAGTTTGACGGCGAGCGAAAGACGGTGCCAAACGGCATCATCTGGATTGTGACCGGGGGCGGTGGCGCGAATCTGAAAGATGAGCGGCAGGAGAACAATCCATCGAGCTGGAAGGAGTTCACGGCGAAGTTTATTTCAAGGTCACATTCGTTCACGTCGGTGACGGTGTCCGGCGGCGAAGTGCTGGTGCGGCAGATCTCGGAGGACGGGCGGGAGGTGGACCGTTTTCGCGTGACGCGGTAGCGTACCCTGGAATGAGGGCCCTTAGCTCAGTGGTTAGAGCAGGGGACTCATAATCCCTTGGTCGTAGGTTCAAGTCCTACAGGGCCCACCATTTCACACCTTGTCCGGACCGGAGACAAGCTAGGGAACGGCAAATAGAAGCGATAGGAGCGCCCAACTCGATCCCGCGGCTGAGATCCATTGATTGTGGCCGTACGGGAAACCACTTTCAAAGTAGGGTTGGAATGGGTAAGAGCGAGACTCGACGAACCACGAGCCATCGGGGCGTTGGGTATCGAGTAAGTACTGAACGCCGCGTTGGTAGGCCTTCTCTTTTACGGGAAAGCCAGTGATGTGAAGCGCGTAGAGCGCGAGGCCCGTGGCGTAAGCGTCAGGCTCCATTCCGGGCAATTGCGGCCAGCCGCCATTGGGGAGTTGGGCGGCGATCAAATCTTTCCTCGCATCGGCGATCACGTTTGCCTTGGCCTTGGACCAACCGAGTCCGAGGAGACGCATCGCTTGTTCTTCAACTCCATAGGGCTTAGCCGCGGCGAGCCAATTGCCTGCTCGCGCTACGCGTTCGCGCGCTTCGGCGGCACGGCCTGGAGGCGCATAGGCTTGAAGGCCCCGGATCGCCAGTCCGGTGGCTGCGATGTTGGAGTATTCCTGAGGTGGACGGTAGTCGGCCACAAACCAATGGCCATCGGGATGTTGGGCGAAAGCGAGCTGGTGAAAGCTGAGATCCGTGCGAAAGTCCGGGGCATGGCCGACGGTGTCGAGCGCCAGCAGTATATACGCCGAGATTTCGGGAAGATCGAGGCCGGCTGTCAGACGCGACGATCGGCCACGGTCATCGGCGGAGATGGCGATCAGCTCGCGTTTGGCAAGTGCCTCATCAACCGTAAAGCCACGGCGGCGAGCAGTCGCAACTACCATGGCGGGCTGCGTGTTGTTGTGGCACGAGACGCAGCCACGCTGCTTGAAAACGGGCGGGCCGATTTTCTCGATCAGCGCAACGCCGCGTTCGATGGCGGCCTTGACGGTATTGCCGCGGATCGGTCCGGGAATCACAGGCTTCGGAGCGCTAGGAGCGTTGGCTGCCTTGAGCAACGCGACAACAGGAGTATCGCCGTAGCGTTCCGCGATCGAGAGCGCAGTTGCTCCGGTTTCGTTTTCCGGCGTGGTCTCGGCTCCCTTAGACAGCAGATACTCGACTACTTCCTTGCTTCGTGAGTAGGACATCGCGGCGCGCATGAGGGGCGTATAGCCGCGCTCATCCTGGCCGTTGACCGAGACGCCGTGTTCCACCAGCAGCTTGACCTTTTCGAGCGAAGCTGTTCCCGCGGCATTGGCAAGGATTGCTGTGTTGACGGGTGCGCCTCGCTCCAGCACCAGGCGCAGACAGTCGGGGCTGGTGCGCTGGGAACTGAATCGGGTGAGGGGCCGCTCGGCGTTGGGATCGGCTCCTTTATCCATCAGGTAATTCAGCGTAGAAAGGTCCGCAATGGGGAGCACAAATCGGAGGGTTCCAGCGACGGGTTTGTTTGTCGTGGGGGCCGCTTTGACTTCGGCGCCCGCCTGAACCAGGGCTTGGGTTATGGCGAGCGCACCACCTCGGCTGACGGCTCCCATTAAAGGTCTAATCCCGTTTGCCGTGGCAGCGTTGGGGTTTGCTTTGGCGGCGAGGAGGAGCTTGGTTTTTTCGAGGTCGTACACGGCAGCGTGTAGGGCAGTTATGCCGAAGGACGTCTGCGCGTTCACGTCCGCTCCCTTCTCGAGAAGGAGCTTCAGCATTCTCGCATCACTGGTGACGGCAGCGTGAAGGAGCGCCGGCATCCCGTTGGGAAGTTGAGCATTGGGCGAAACACCGTTGGCGATCAGTCTGGCGACCTCGTCGTGGTTACCCCGCCGGATTGCATTGAAAAGCGGCTCGGAGATCGGTGTTTGCGCGGTGACCGGCAGGACAGCGGCGATGAGCAGGTACAGTCTTTTTGCCAAGAGACCCTCCCGTGCGGAACGCTTCAGCTTACCTGATTCGAGCAGTAAGCCGGAGTAACCCCAGAGTGTGCGTAACGAAGTGGATCGCGGATCGAACATCTCGGTGATCTCGATCAGCACTTTGAAAATTTACACCACGCTGTATTCCTTTTAGATCGGCGCCGCCATACAATGTCGTCGGCCCGTCCACCCCATGACTCGCACAAAGCTCGTTCAACTGCTCCGTCCCACGTTCCAGAAATTTCCTTTGATCAGGCGGGTGTTTGTCGGGGCTGATGAAGGCCTAAAGCTCGCCCGCCATAGCGTTGCAGCGGTTCTACCGGCAATTATTCAGCCGGCGCCGGAGCGGCTCACGGTCGCGATCACGGCACGGTGTAATCTGCGTTGCATCGGCTGCAGGTATGGTCGCGACTTTATGCCGAACCAGCATCTTCCCTCGAACGTTGTTCTCGACCTGTTGACGGATGCTGCTGCATGTGGTTTCGTAACCGTGCGGCTGTATGGCGGCGAGCCCCTCATGCATCGCGATCTGCCATTATTCATCCGGCACGCTCTTCAGGTAGGCATCAGGCCGGTGGTTACCACCAACGGCATTCTGCTCGAACGCCGCATTCACGAGCTCTATGACGCCGGACTACGATTGATCTCGATCGGATACTACGGGTCGGACCAAACCTACGACGACTACGTACAGCGGCCGGGTTCGTTTGCGCAGTTGGAGCGGTCCGTTGCTGCCGTTCGAGCCGCCTACGGTTCTCAGATCGCGCTAAAGATCAACTATCTGCTGGCGAAACCGACATGCTCGGTTGATATGCTTCGCCGTGCGTGGGATTTTGCGCAACGCTACCGGATGATGTTCCAGCTGGACCTCGTGCACTACTCACTTCCTTACTTCACCGAAGGTCCCGATCAGTGCCTCCAGTTCACCAGCGCGGACGGTGACAAACTACATGCGGTAGTCGAGGAATTGCTGCGAATGAAAGCGAGCGATCCTGATCTATATAACGAATCCATTGCGTCAATCCGCTCCATTGCTGACTGGGCAATTAAAGGGCCCGCGATGAACATCCCCTGCGATGCTTATAAAATGATCTGGGTCGGCGCGGATGGAACGGTTCAGCTTTGCTATGCGGCCTTCCCGCTGGGAAACCTACACGAAAGTCGCCTGAAGGACTTAATGGCTCGTCCGGAGTATCGCCAGGCATGCAGACGTGCGTTTGAGCTGGACTGTCCGCACTGCCATTGTGAGCGAACTCCGCGAATTCAGTCGCACTTGCCGAGTCGTTTGCACTACGGTCGCGTGAAGGCTGCCGGCGTTTGACAGCGATACTGCTTTGCACGCGGGATCTGCATCATGGTGGAGTCGCGCGAGACGTACGAAACATCGCTCTTCATCTGGATCGATCGGCGTTTTCGCCCCACGTTCTCACATACGACGCACAAGGAATGCGATTCGATGAGCTGGCGGCCGCCGGCGTTCCCGTGCTGGGGATTCCGTGTCCGTCGCGGCGAGCCCTCCGGCGTACCTTCGACGCTACGTTAACGCTGCGGCGCTACATCCGGCAACATCGAATTCAGGTTGTGCATGCATTCGATACAAGTGGAATTTTCCTCCTGCCGCTAGCACGGGGACTTGGCGTTCCAGCTCTCATATTCAGTCATCTCATTCCGCGGGAGCTTGCGTCGCGCCGGGCACGACGGTATCTGCGTTGGATGGAAAACATCGTCGATGCGTTTGTCGTCAACTGCGAAACGCTCCGCGGTCAGCTGATCGGAGATGAGCGGATTCGCGCGGAGCGCATCCATCTGATCTACAACGGGGTTGATGCCGCCGAGTTCCATGGTTCGCCGAGGAACGACGATGCCGCCCGCCCGTTGGTGATCGGGACTGTGGCTGTTCTTAGGCCGGAGAAGAACATTGAAATTCTCCTGGAAGCGTTCGCGGCTATGCGCGCGAGCCATCCAAATCTCCGATTACTGATCGCCGGCAGCGGGAGCGCACTTGCTCGTCTTCAGCAGGTATGCCAGCATCTGCGCCTTGAGAGCTGCATGACGTTTGTGCCGTCGACGGCTCGCGTCGCGCCGATTCTGAAAACGTTGGATATTTTTGTGGTGTGCTCGCGGTCGGAGGGATTGCCAAACGCAATGATCGAGGCTATGGCCTCAGGCTGCCCCGTGGTGGCGTCGCGTGTCGGGGGAATCCCGGAAGTCGTCGGCTGCGAGGAACGCGGCCTCCTCTTCGATTCCGGCAACGTTGACGACCTCGAAAGGAAGCTGATGGCGCTGGTTACGAATCCAGCTTTGCGTCGAACGCTGGGACAACGAGCGTCCGAATTTGTCTCCCGGCGTTTCACCATTCCTTCGATGGTTTCGCGTTTCGAGAAGCTTTATTCGACCGTACTTCAACGGAAGCTCGTTCGCTGAGCCAGAAAGATCCCTGACAATTTCCCCGAACTGCTCGGGCTTGACTTGGTCCTTGCATAGAAGACCATAGCGTCGGAATGCCGCTGCTCCAACGGTACATAGATGGCCGGCTCGATCCGCTAATAACGCTGCGCGACGGCTAGCCAGCGGCGGGACGTATCAGCTCGCGAGCCCGCCGAACCGGCGCTGACTCCGGATCTTTAGAGCCCTTCAAGTAATACGCGGACGTCGCAAGCAAATGCGGCTGCCACTCCGGGCTGACGAGGGAGACATCCTCGATCAAGGCCGCCAGGTACTTGTAGTAGTGAACTTCGTCTGCCTTCGCCGCGGTCGAACGCACAGCCGCGCTGAGAAATGCAGGGCGTAACGCCGGATCCTGTGCGAGCGCAAATACCTGGGATGCCGCCCGGTCCGGATTCGCGGGAATTGCCGCGAAAATCTCCTGCGCGGCAGCCATCTCGCCACGCTCCAGACTGAGGATCGATTGAGAGCGAAGGTTATCCTCGCGAGTTTCGGCAAAGCTTCGGAACTGAGTCATCCAGCCGGCGGCCTGCAGAAGAATCAGCAGCCGGGCATTCGGATCGGTCGCGGCCAGGTAGGAATAATGCAAGGCGTTCGCGGAGGTGACCGCGTGAACTGCGAGGATGGCCGCTCCTGCATTCGCGCGAACCCGTAAGTCGGCAGCGGCGAGATGCACCGCGTCCCACACTGTTCGCGCGGTGGCGCCTTTCATCATGCGAGCCGCGACCGCAGTACACGCCTCGTCAGGCGCGGCCTTGCTCATCGTCTCCACGATGCTTCGTGTTTGCGCTGTGTCGCCCTGCTTCGACTCCCAGTCGTTGCCGAGCTTCGGAGTAAGTTGGGTTACCCGCTTGACGTTACCCAAGTAACATTGATCCTCAAACGCATAGCCGTTTATGGTCTGCTCCTTACCGAAGTCGGTCAGGCTGAGAGCGATTGAACGGAAAACCGGCTCCGCATATTGCCAGCCAATGGTGTCCAGCGTGCGGCTCGCATTCGCAACGTAGATCGCTTTGTGTCCAATGTTGCGGTAATCGCGCACACCGAGCGGCCAGAGCAGCGCCGATACCGCCGCAGGGCTGCGATACCGGGCGAGAACCGCAATGGCTCGTTCCGCTCGTTCGCCGTCCCAGGCTTCCATGGCAGCCGCAAACTCGGCGGCCGCGCGGTCGGGAGAGGGAAGGCCGCGAGTGAGCGGGCGCATCGTATAGTCGCCTGAGGGTTGGCGGGCGTCCCGTTCCTGCGATGCCTTGAAGGCGTCTAGCGCGTAGAAGAAGGGCAGCAGCCGATCGCCGGCCGGCGCTTCGAGGCTCAGCAAATGCGCAGAATGGATGATGAAGACACTGTGGAGCGCGAACCCGGGCGGACGCGGATTGACGTTGCGGACACCGGCCAGAAAGAGTGCCGCGAGTGCCTGCCGGTAGGAGACACCACGCCGGAACTGCTCGACGATCACCTCGGCACATTTGTCACGCGGCGAGCGTTCGATGAGAGTGACGAGCGGCTCGATCTCTGCGGAAAACCGAAGGATTTCCGGAGTGACTTGTGCGTCCGCGCGGGAGACCTGGAACGGAGCGGACACGGCGGCAGCGGTGGAGAGCGTGTGAAGGACGTCGCGCCTGGATAGCTCTTTCATCGCGTCGGTGGACATTATTCTACTCCGCGAAGGCAAGGGTGTCTTCCGGTAATTTTCAAAACCGGCTGCTCACGCTCAGCTTAGGATGAACAGATGCAACCCAACGGAAGAATTGGGATGAATCGCTGGTGGCGTGTAGTGGGCGGCCTGTCGATGAATCTGGCGCTCGGCACTCTTTACGGATGGAGCGTTTTCGTGACGCCACTGGAAGACCGGTTCGGGTGGACACGGGCGGAAACATCGAACGTGTTCACGATCGCCGTTATCGTTTTCGCCATCAGCTTTGTCGTGGCCGGAAGGTTGCAGGACCGGTATGGGCCGCTCGGATGCTCTCTTGCCGGCGGAATTCTGGTCAGCCTGGGATTTTTTCTTTGTTCCTATACAACAAGCCTCAATTATCTTTATCTCTGTTTCGGAGTGATTGGCGGCTTGGGCAATGGATTCGGCTATGCGACTCCTATTCCGGTGATGGCCAAATGGTTTCCCGATAAGCGCGGGCTGGCGATTGGATTGGCGGTGGGTGGGTACGGCGCCGGATCGGCGATCTTCGGCCCGCTGGCGCAGCTGAAGCTGATTCCGGACTACGGCCTGCCGGCGACGTTTCAGATCCTGGGTGTAATTTTCCTGGTGATGACGGTAGCGGGCGCGCTGCTGCTGCGGAATCCGCCGCCAGGATACCGGCCGGAGGGATGGGCTCCCGCCGCGACGGGGCAGGCGCACGCGGGGCGGGACTTTACGCCCGGTGAGATGCTAAGAACCCGAACGTTTCATTTGATGTGGACCGGGTACGCCCTGGGCTGCGCGTCCGGGCTGATGGTAATCAGCCAGTTGGTGCCGCTCGCAAAAAGCGTGGGTGTGACCGGGGCTGCGCTTTCCACGATGACGCTGGTGGTGGGGGCGGTGGGGAATGCCGGAGGGAGAATCCTGTCGGGATGGATGTCCGACCGGCTGGGCCGTATCAATGTGCTGCGCGTGATGATCGCGATCAGCATGGTCGTGATGCCGTTGCTCTCGATAGCCAGTGGCAATGTCGCGCTGCTATACGCGGTGGTGTTCGTCATCTACTGGTGCTACGGCACGCAGCTTTCTGTCAATGGCGTCGCGGCAGCGGACTTCTGGGGCACCAAGAATGCAGGCATCAACTACGGAATCCTGTTCACCGCGTGGGGCGTGGCGGGTATTATCGGACCTCGGGTGGCCGGCGTGCTGTTCGACCGGTATCACAACTACACGGCTGCTTTCTATGTGGCCGCGATGCTTGCTGGGGCGGCATTGCTGTGCGAGTTGAGCGCGCGCCGTCCCACAGTGGTCGCGCCGGAACCGGGCCGCTAGATCTTGATATGCTCAGGCCCATGGTCAGCCGACGATCCTTGCTGATGGGTGTTCCGGTGCTCGCCATGGCGGCGCGTCCCAAGGGATTGCTGATCGATACGCATATCCATGTGTTCGATCCGGCGCGTTTCCCCTACTCACCCAACGCAACCTATCAGCCGGCCGCGAAGACGCTCGAAAACTACGTGAAGTTTGTCCGCGAGATGCGGCTGGATCATACCGTGATCGTGCACCCGGAGCCCTACCAGGACGATCACAGATACCTGGAATATTGCTTCGAACATGAGCCTTCGCCCGGTTTCTTCAAAGGCACATGCCTGTTCGATCCATTGCGGCCCGAGACTCCTTCGCGGATGGCGGAGCTTGCGAAACGCTTGCCAAACCGGATCGTCGCGCTGCGAATCCACCAGAATCGAAAATCCGGCGAGCCGCCGTGGCCTGTGACAAAGCCGATCCGCGAGCGGGATATGAGCGACCCGGCGATGAAGACTTCATGGCGGAAGGCGGCAGATCTTGGCTTTGCGATTCAGATGCACTTCACGCCGAATCATGCGCCTTCGATTGGAAAGCTTGCCGCGGAGTTCCGCGATGTTCCCGTGGTGCTCGATCATCTGGCACGGTCCGGACAGGGAACGCCAGCCGAATACGATAATGTTCTGGCGTTGGCCAAGCTGCCGAAGGTTTACATGAAGTTTTCCGGATGGGTCTACTCTTCCAAGGAGCCACCGCCCCATAAAGATATCGGTCCATTGGTGAAACGAACCTTCGATGCCTTCGGCGCGGACCGGATGATCTGGGGTGGCCTCGGCCATGACACCACACAGTTCGAGAATGCAGTGCGTGTATTCGAAACAGCGTTTGCGTTCGCGAGCGAGGAAGACAAGGCGAAGATCCGTGGATTAACTGCGAAGAGCCTGTTTCACTTTTCCTGAAGGCCAACTTCGGACGGGAAGGCGCGC
>CAYTVP010000036.1:17206-18567 GCA_964441675.1 uncultured Solibacteraceae bacterium
CGAACCCCCGTGCGAGTTGCCCCGCAAACGGTTTTCAAGACCGCCGGTTTCAACCACTCACCCATTCCTCCACCTCGATTGTAGCGATTGTGGGAGAGTTTGGGTTTCTCAGAAATGAGAAAATGGATGCCCGGCCGTCCAGAATTCCGTTACCTGGGGGGCGGATGCTCCGTCTGAATATGGGGGATTTTTCCGCCAATGAAGTTATTTGCGATCTCTCTCGGCTTGGCATCCCTGGCGTATGCGCAGGCACCCGAGCCGAAGAAAGGCATTGTGCGCGGCAGTGTCATAAACGCCAAAACGAAAGAGCCCATCCGCCGGGCTGAGGTCACGATCCAGCCGACGGGCGGCCAAGGCATGGTTGGTGCCGGTGCCGGGCCGATGATGGCGGCCCAGGCGAAGAAAGGCATCACGGACAACGAAGGCAACTTCGTTATCGAAAATGTCGAAGCCGGATCGTACTACGTGATGCCCATGCGGCAGGGATTTGTACGGCCGCGCGGAGGATCACGTGGCGGCGGCGCTTCGCGGATCACGGTGGCGGAAGGACAAGAGCTTACGGGCCTGAAGTTTGAGCTGATGCCGCAGGCGATTCTGGCCGGCAGGGTAGTGGATGAAGAAGGCGAGCCGATGCAGGGTCTCAGGATCCAGGCCCTGGGAAATAATCCGGGCGTGATGGTTCCCGGCAGGGGCCGCGGCTCGCGAGGACGGACCATGATGCCGCTTTCCGGCGGGCAGACCGACGACCGGGGTGAGTTCCGCATCATCAATCTTCCGCCTGGGAACATTGTGCTCCAGGTCATGCCAATTCGTTTCGGCGGGCCCGCGGCAGCTGCATCCCAGGGAACGGAAGGCGAAACAGGTTACGTCACAACTTACTTCCCGGGGGTTCACGATCCGTCGCAAGCGACCAAGATCGAGGTAACACCCGGAGCGGAGCTAAGCGGATTCGAGTTCCGGCTACAAAAGACGCGTGTCTACCGGATTCGCGGCAAAGTGATCGATCCGAACGGACAGACGCCGCAGAATTATTTCGTCGGACTGATGCCGCGCGACGACGTATTCAGTGGTTTTGGCTTCAATCCCGGCGCGTTCCAGCGGCTCCCGGAAGGCGGTTTCGAACTCCACAACGTCGCGCCCGGTGCTTATACGCTGCAGGCTCAGACAGGTGGCGGACCCCGCGGGTCAATCGCCAGGGAGCCCGTGGATGTCGGGAGCCAGAATGTCGACGGCGTCGTCATCCGCCTGCGTGCGCCGGTAACGGTGACAGGGTCGGTTTCCATCGAGGCGTCACAGGGAACTCCCGCGGATCAGCAGATCGATCTTGCCAGCGTACGAGTGGCGTTGCAAGGCGATTCTCC
>CAYTVP010000037.1:0-18093 GCA_964441675.1 uncultured Solibacteraceae bacterium
AGGGCGAGGCTCTCCTACTTGTGCCATCAGCTTGTTTTCGTCGATCGTAATGCCAAGGCCCGGTTCGGTTAGGAGCGGGCGATAGCCGCCCGAAACCGGAGGTAGGGGTTTTGCCAGCAGATCTGCATACTCGTTGTCTCCTCGCTCCTGAATCAGGAAGTTTGGAACTGCGGCGGCAACCTGAAAACTCGCTGCCAAGGAACAGGGTCCCTGTGGATTATGCGGGGCAATCGGAGAGTAATACGTCTCGGCCATCCCCGCAATCACCTTGAGCTCCGTAATACCACCGGCGTAACAAACGTCCGGTTGCAAAATAGAGGCCGCGCGCTTTTCCAGGATCTCGCGAAAACCCCATTTCGTGAAAATGCGTTCACCGGTCGCGATGGGTATATGAGTCTTGCGCGCCATCTCGGCCATCACATCGACATTCAGGGCCTGTGCGATCTCTTCGTAAAACCAGGGACGATGAGGTTCCAGTGCCTTCATCAACGACATCGCTGTCGGCGGTTGAACGGCGCCATGGAACTCCACGCCGATGTCAACGGAAGGTCCCATCTTCTCGCGAAGGGCCTTGAAGCGCTCCGTCACTTCATCAACAAACATTGAACCCTCGTTGTACTTGTAGGGAGAGCGTTTGTTCCCGCGAACCTGCACCTTCATAGCATTGACGCCCGTCTTCTCGTTAATAGCGCCGTAAACACGCACTTTGTCGCGTGTCGGCCCACCCATAAGTCTGTATATGGGCACGCCGTAAACCTTACCTGTAATGTCCCAAAGCGCCTGGTCGATACCGCTGGATATGGCCGTCTTGATCGGCCCACCGCGATAGAACGCGCCTCGATGAATGGCCTGCCAATGATGGACAACCCTGGTAGGATCTTGTCCGACCAGGTAACGGCCCACTTCGAGCGCGCCCGCGGCGCACGCCTTGGCATCGTCCTTCAACATCTCACCCCAACCGGTAACGCCCACATCGGTGGAGATCTTTACGAAAACCCAGGAATTCTTCAGGACGAAGGATTCAACCTTCGTGACTTTGATCTTCTCGTTCGGACTGACCGGGGCGGCATTGCTTCGCTTAGGCAATGCCCCATCAAGTCCGAATAAGGCTGCGGATCCCAGCATACTGCGGAGCCACGAGCGGCGATTCACATGTGTATTCGACATAGACCTTCTTTCGATTGGCAAAGACTTTGCTGCCGGTTTGATTAATTCTACTGTTGTTCTTGCTTGGGCTGCTTGTTGCTGGTCCTGCTGTTCTGGGCGCCGGCGCGGTGGCCGTGGCAAATGGGCGACATTGGATAGCCCTAGAGCGCTCTTCCAGGCGCAATGATCTAATAACTGTTTAGCGTGACGGACTCTGAACTGCCCACAGAAGCTCTTCCGCCTTCCCCTGCGTCGCAGAAGGAAAGTGCCGAAGCGGAACCCGCAGAGGCGGTCGAACGCATCTGCGCCAGCTCGTCGTTTCAGAAGGCGCGCGTCCTGCGGGAGCTTCTGGCCTATCTCTGGCGGAATCGCGATACCGAGATCAGCGAATATCAAATTGGCACGGAAGTACTGGGGCGCCGCAAAGATTTCGATCCGAAGCTGGATGCAACCGTTCGCGTGAATGTGGCGCGGCTCCGGCAGCGGCTGCACTTCTACTATGATGCCGAAGGCAAAGACGACCCCATACGCATGTCGATTCCTTCGGGGGCGTACCGGGTCGCTTGGACAGCAATACAGAACGCAGAGCCGGGCGTGGCACCACCGTCGGGCGGCGAAATCGTCGAGCCGAAGACCGTCGCCGGGGCAAGCCCATATTGGCGATGGGTTGCCGTCGCGTCGATCGTTGCCAGTTTGGCGATCGGGCTGCACGATTGGTCCATCTCGCGGAAACTGCACTTGTCCGTTCCCGCGGTCCATCCCTTTTGGACCGAAGCTCTGGATTGCCGGCCGGCGTACAGCATCGTTGTGCCGTCGCCGCAATTCTTCCTTTGGCGGGAAGGCCGGTTCGTAGCCCGTGATTTCCGAGTCAACTCGCACGACCAGATCGCATCCTCGGCTATGCTTGAGCGCTTGAGGGAACGCTGGGGCGAGCCGGAGACGACCAGCCTTTACACGATCACTACCGATACGGTGGCAAGCGGCGGCATAGCGCGCTACCTGCAGGATCGTGGTGTCGGCGTCGATATTCTGACCAAAAGCAACGTCTCGCAGTCGATCCTGGAGGAACGGGATGCGATTCTCATGTTCGCTGCCGCGAACTCCGGGCAGTACGAGCCTTTTATTCAACCCTTGAGCTTTCGATTCGCCTCGGGAGGGTTGCTGAATCTGAAGCCAAAAAAGGATGAGCCGGATCAATGGACCGGGCAGTCGCTGGCACAGGAGCATAGCATTTCATATGGTCTGATCGCTTCGCTGCCCAGCCGGACCGGGTTGACTCGCCAGATCCTGCTTGTCAGCACGCAGAATCACGCTCTTGCCGCGCTTCTGACATCCGCTCCGTTGCTTCAGGAGGCCTTCGAGTATTGGAGACAGCATGGAAGTGCCCGATTTTTCGAGATGGTCATCCGGTTTGAGGTCAAGGGAATGACCACTCTGCGCGCGGCTCCGATCGCCATTCACGGCTGGCAATCCAACATTCCTTACATCCTTCAGAACTGAGCCCAGTACCTATCGCGGCGTCTGTAAACCATTAATACTAATGCGTAACAAACGTGTAAATGTGCGGTAAATGACGGAATTGAAACTTGTTGGATGCCCAGGGATGGGGAAAACTGATTAAAGCTGTGTAACCCAAAACGAACGTTACCTCTGAGCGTCCGCTCAGCCCCGAAAAGGTGTACTTGTGAACTGCTTGCAATTCTCGCGGCTGTTGCCGCTTCTTCTCTCCCTCCCCCTCTTCGCTCAAAACACCGGTCAAATCACCGGAACTATTACGGACGCAAGCGGTGCCTCGGTGGCCGGTGTGACCGTGGTTGTTCGACACGACGCAACCGGAGTTCAACGACAGGCCACGTCGGACGATGCCGGCCTCTATCGCATTCCTCTTCTGTCTGCTGGCGGCTACACGCTTTCTTTGCAGAAGGAGGGATTTCGATCGATAAACCGCTCGGGAATCACGCTGCAGGTCGAAGAAGTTGTCCGGCTGGACATTTCGATGGACCTGGGTGCGGTCACCGAGACGGTGAATGTCGAGGCGGAGGCTCCTGTTTTGCAGAGCGAAACGGCTACTGTGGGCACGAGCGTCGGCTCGAAAGCCGTAGTAGATCTGCCGCTGGTCAGCGCTGTGTCCGGCCGCGACCCTGTGGAGTTGCTGCAGGTGTTGCCCGGGTCTACGAACCAGGGTGTGGCTGGTACGCAATCGATTAATGGCGGCCGGATCGGCACGAATGACATTCAGGTCGACGGTGCCACCAAGGTGGAGGAGTTGATCGGCAACTCTTCGGGCGCGGGCGGCATTCCCAGTGTGGAGACCGTAAGCGAAGTTCGATTGATGACCAATGTTTATTCGGCCGAGTACGGACGATCCGGTGGGGCCACCGTGATCGTTAGCACGCGTTCGGGAACGAATGAGTTTCATGGTACGGCGTACCACTTCTTCCGTCACGACGCGCTGGCGGCTCGCAATTTCTTCTCGCCGGACAAAGCTCCGATTCGTTCGAACCAATGGGGCGGGACGATCGGCGGTCCGATTGTCCGGAATCGTACCTTCTTTTTCGGAAGCCACGAGGGATGGCGCTATCGAACCGACTTTAACCTGCGCGCCACGGTACCAACGGAGGCCGAACGCTCCGGGAACTTTGCGAATACGCTGAACACGCAGGGTCAGTTGATTCCTGTCTATGATCCGGCGACTACTGCGCCCAACGCAGCGGGCACGGGTTATGTGCGTCAGCCGTTTCCGGGAAACGTGATTCCTTCGAATCGCTTCGATGCGGTAGGCGCGAATCTGGTGAGCTATTACGGATTGCCGAACTTTCCCGGCGCGGCTTTCACCAACGCGAACAACTATCGCGTGGGCGACTCAGGCGGGCGAGACTACACGCAGTACCTGGCGAAAGTCGACCATAGCTTTTCGGAAAAGAACACCATCAGCGGTAAGTTCTTTCTTCAGAACCTCGATCAGAAACGGCCAATCGTTTTCGACAATCCGTTCAATCCGGGCGACAACAATCAGCACGCGCCCAACCGGAACATCACCCTCACCGATACGCACATCTTTACGCCGACAGTGATGAACGAGTTTCGCTTCGGACTCAACCGCCATATCAATGCTTTCGAGCCGAAGTACCCGGTGGATGGCAATGCGCTGATTGGGCTAACCGGGCTGCCCAGTCCGGCTCCAGCGACGCCGCGAGCGAATGTCACCGGATTTTCCGCGCTTGGGAATTCTTCTAATGGAGGCACGTATCAAACCGTCTACGAAGTCGCCAACATTGTGAACATCGTGCGCGGACGACACGCCATCAAAATTGGCGGCGACTACCGCAGGTTTCAATTCAACCGGCCTTCGCGCGCGGGCGAGCCGGGAACCATGTCGTTCAGCGGCGTTTTTACCAACCTGCCGGGACGCGCGGGCACCGGTTCGGCGATTGCCGACATGCTGATGGGGGCTCCGGCGTCGGGTTCGGTAACGATTACGCCTACCTTCGGGTTCCGCTCGTGGTACGCGGCCGGATTCATTCAGGACGATATTCGTGTCAGCCGGACGCTTACGGTGAATCTGGGTCTTCGCTATGACATCGAGATGCCCTTCACCGAGGTGGCGGACCGGTTGTCGAACTTCGATACCTCGGCAATTGATCCAATCACCGGGCTGCCGGGCGCGCTCGGCTTCGCAGGCCGGGACGGCGCCAGCCGGAGCCTGGTAAACACCGACAAGAATAACTGGGGGCCGCGTTTCGGATTCGCCTGGTCTCCCACTTCCGCGGGCATTGTCATCCGGGGCGGATACGGAATCGTCTACTCGCCCCGTACCCGTGGCGCAGCCTCATCGCCGACGCTGAACTCCGGCTACTCGGCCACCACGTCGTTCAGCACGCTCGATAACCTCGCTCCCGCGTTCATCCTGTCAGAAGGATTTCCGTTTTATAACCTGCCCTCCGCCGATCCCTCCGCCGGGTTTCTGGCGGGACAATCCGTTACCTTCGTGAATGCGAACAATCGCATTCCTTACGTGCAGCAGTGGAGCTTCGGTATCCAGAAGTCGCTGCGCGGTTCGACGATGGTAGAAGCGGCATATGTGGGCAACCGCGGCGTCAAACTGCCCTGGGGCAGCGGGATCAATCTCAATCAGCTCCCGCAGGAGGTGCTGGGCAGCAGCACTCTCGATCGGGTTCCGAATCCTTTTGCCGGCGTGCTGTCCGGATCGCTTGGCGCCGAGACAATCACGCGCGGCCAGCTGATGCGGGGTTTCCCGCAGTATCAGAACGTAATCAGCGCCGGCGACGCCAGTGCCAACTCCACCTATCATTCGCTGCAGGCCAAGCTCGAAAAGCGCTACAGCCAAGGGATCTATCTGATTACGTCGTACACGTACTCGAAGCTGTTGACGGATTCGCCGTTGGGCAGCGGCGGTGTTGGTGGCGTCGGCGTGACACTGCAGGATTCCTGGAATCGGCGCGCCGAAAAAGGTCCGTCGTCCACCGACCTGCGTCATAGGTTGGTGGTCGCGGGCTCCTACGACCTTCCGTTCGGTCACAACAAACGGTGGCTTCGCGAAGGAGTGGCGGCGTGGGTTGTCGGCGACTGGCAGGTAAACACGATTTTCACGGTGCAATCCGGTATGCCGCTCACGATTTATAGTTCCCCGAACTTAACGCAATCGCTCGGCGGCGGCAGCCGTCCGAACCGGGCATGTGACGGAAATCTGGGGGATTCCGGGCGGTCGATCGGGCAGTGGTTCGACACTTCCTGCTTTATTGCTCCCGGGCAGTTTGCCTTTGGCAATAGCGGTACCGGTATCATTCGCGGGCCCAGCCTGGCCAATGTCGATCTGTCGTTATTCAAGAACCTGCCGATTACCGAGCGTATACGGTTACAATTTCGCGCGGAGTTTTTCAACGTCCTCAATCACACTAATTTCGGCACGCCGGGAACGACGATGGGTACTGGTTCCTTTGGTGTGATTTCGGCTACCGCCGGCGGAGTCCTCGACCCGATGGGCGGACCTCGCATCGGACAACTGGCACTAAAGCTAAGCTTTTAGGAGAAGATCGCTGATGAATCGATTGCATGCCGTTTCTTTGTTCTGTTGCATTGTCGCTGCGTCGGGCGCGGCGTTTGCGGCAGAGACGAAATCCCCGGCATCAGACAATCTCGTCGACCGGTTCATCTTTGAGAAGATGCGGCGCGACAACGTGCAGCCCGCGCCGTTGTCGAACGATTCGGAATTCCTTCGCCGCTTGCATCTCGATCTTACCGGCCAGTTGCCGGATGTCGAAACGACGAAGAAATTTCTGGCAGACTCCTCTCCGGAAAAGCGCGCCAAGGCAATCGACGAGCTGTTTCCGCCTCTTCCGGTGGCCGGCATGCGAAGCGTCAGTAAGGCGCCGTTTCTCGATCGCTGGACGTATTTCTTTAACGATCTTTTTCGCAATGGCGAGCTTCTACAGGAAGGAATCAATACCTTCTATGACTACATCTATCGTGTTCTGACGCTGAACCTGCCGTACGACGAGTTCGTACGCGAGATGATTACCGCTTCGGCCGTATCAACCTGGACAAACGGTCCGGCGAACATGATCGCCCGCAGCCATGTGTTTGAAGGCGACGGCTACATGATCAACCACGAGGACACCGCGGACGAGATCGCGCTGAGCACAACCAAGGTCTTCCTCGGAGTGAGTCTCGAATGTGTATCTTGCCACGACGGCGCGGCGCACCTCGAGAAGATCAATCTCTGGCTGGCGGAGCGGAAGCGATCCGAGCTTTGGAACCAGGCAAGCTTCTTCGGAAAGACGTTCATCTCCCCCGTATTCGGCCGGTCTCCACAGTTCATGGTTCGCGATACGGCCAAGGGCTACGATCCGAAAACACCAAGCGCGCTCCGGCCGCACCGAATCGCGAAAGAGCCGATCAAGCCGGTATTTCTGCTCGGCGGCGGCACGCCTCAGCCGGGAGAATCCGATCGGGCAGCCTATGCCCGAATGCTCACCTCGCATCCGCAGTTTGCGCGTGCTACCGTCAATCTGTTTTGGGCGGAGTTGATGGGGCGGGGGATTGTCGACCCGCCGCTCGATTTCGACCTGCTTCGCCAGGATCCAAAGAATCCGCCGCCTGAGCCATGGACAATCCAGCCGAGCCATCCTGAGCTGCTGAACGAGTTGGCCGCGGCTTTTGTCGCCAATGGCTACGATGTGCGCTGGCTGATTCGTGCGATCGTCAGCTCCAGGGCCTACCAGCTTTCGGCCGACTATCCCGGAAAGTGGAAGCCGGGGTACGAAGAGTATTTCGCTCGCCGTACTCTACGGCGTCTCTCCGCCGAGCAGGTGTGGGATGCCGTCTCCCAGGTAACAGGCGTGTTCCCGAATCTCCAGGTGACTTATTCGCATCGGAAGGTGAAGCTGGTGGGTGAAACGCGTTCGCCGATGGACATCGACAAGTCCAACCGGCCGCTATTTAAGATCCTGCAATCGTTCGGGCAGTGCGACCGCTACACCGCCGAGGCCGACCGTCGCGCCAGCATGGTTCAGGCTGCCATTCTCATGAACGCCGCTGAAATCCGAAAACGCGTAGTTGTTCAGAAGGGATCGCGGCTCGAAGAGCTGCTGAAGGAACCGCCGGAAACGGCCGTCGAGACCCTATTTTTGGCTGCGCTCAACCGGCCGCCTTCGGCCGAGGAAAAGCAGATGGCGCTTTCGCTTGCGAGCGAGCATGGCCAGGAGGGCATGGAAGATGTCCTTTGGGCGCTGCTCAACCGTGTCGATTTTCTTTTCTACTAGGAGATGGCGATGACGATCAAACCCACTCTTGAGCGCCGTCAGCTGTTGCAGCAGGGATTATTGACGATTGCCGGCTACTGCCTTGCTCCGATGTTGGCGCCTCAAAACGTCCGGGCGCAATCGAAGTTGCGTTTGCGGGAAAGCGCTGAGCAGGTCATTTTTCTGAACCTGCTGGGCGGGCCTTCGCAGATGGATACCTTCGACGTGAAGGAAGGAAGCTGGGCTCCCGAGAACCGCGATGTTCGTACGATGAAGCAGGGCTATCAGTTCCCGGTCGGACTGATGCCGAAATTGTCGGAGCGGTTGGACGACGTCGTGCTGGTGCGCTCGATGGAAGCCTGGGAGACGGTGCACAGCCGCGGCCAATACTACCTGCAAACCGGACACGCCGTCAGCCCGGCTCGCGTCAAGGAAATGCCGTCGATGGGCGCAGTTATCGCCTACGAGATGGAGGCGCGGCGCCGGGACACGGATTTTCTGCCGCCGTTCATCTCGATGAACTACGAGGCCACGACAATGTACGGTCCCCTCCAGCGCGAAGGATGTTTGCCGAGTTCGACGTCGCCGCTGACATTGGATCTTAAGAGCGGGAACCTGCCGTTCGTCGTCGAGGAGAAAGATCGCTCACGTTTTCAGCGCCGTTGGGATTTCCTGAACCGGTTTGATACGGCGCGAGCGTCTTTGAGCGATTCCACGCCCGAGGTAATCCGGCAGTACGACGCGTTCGGGAAAGCAGTTCACCGAATGATGGACAATCCAGAGATCAGCCGCGTCCTGGCGATGCCGGACGAGGAGCGGAAGGCTTACGGCAGCACGCCCATCGGCGACGCCTGCCTGATTGCGCGAAATATGGTGGCGGCTGACGCGGGGGCAAAGTTTCTCTTGCTCACCCACGGCGATTGGGATCATCACGGCAATATTTACGGCAAAGAGGGCAAGGGCGGCGTTTACAAGCTCTGTGCGGAGCTCGATTCCGCGCTTTCGGCTCTTCTCTTCGACTTGAAGCGGATGAAAAGTCGGGACGGACGTCCGCTGCTCGACAAGACTCTGATCATTGCCATGGGAGAGTTCGGCCGTACTCCGGGTGATCTGACGCCGCTCAAGGGGCGCGAACACTACGCGAAAGCCATGGTTGGCCTGTTCGCCGGCGCGGGCGTTCATGGTGGACGGTCGCTCGGGGCTACGGATGCCGAGGCGTCGAAAGTTGTCGATTACGGCTGGCGCCGCAAACGTCCGATCTATCCCGAGGATGTCTGTGCCACTGTTTACTCGACGCTGGGAATCGACTATTCAAAGCGCATCACCAATACTCCGTCCGGCCGCGACTTTGTCTACGTTGATCCGGCTGGGCCTTCCTCGGTGATCAATTTCCAGGAGATTACCGATCTGTTCGAAAGCTGACGGGCGAGCTGTTATCGCAACGAAAGAACGTCGTTTGCGCGCAAAAGATTGCCCGGTTCGCGCCCGACCGACATTAGTCGCTTCATCTGCCTCCGGGAGAGCGCACGGTCGAAGACCGCGACGCCGCCGATGAATCCGGTAAAGCCGACACTCCTTCCCATGTGAATGACGCGGCCAATCGTGAATGGCCCGCCTTCTGAGGATGTCGCTGGCGTGTACAGATCGTGCGGAAACCAGTACGGATTCGCTCGAAGCGCTGCCAGCTCACGCTCGATCACGTTCCCGCCCGCATCACGCGTCACGCGCACTTTGGTGTATGGATAAGTGACAAGCTCTACGTTTCTTTCCGCGGTGGATTCCAGCTTCACGCGCGAGAGAGGTTTGTCTTCTGGCGGGCGGTAGAATTGGTCCACCGGAAATGCCGGATCCTCGCCTTCTTGGGCTCCCTCCATTGCTCGTAAGTGCGCCTGCCGCCAGGCTTCGGCTGGCCAGCGGAAAAAAGGGTGCTTTTGCGGTTCGTCGATCCAGTAGTCGGTTGCCTCACCGTTCAAATAGGCAGTGACTCGATCGCGATCGTTATCGAAGGTGAAACCGACCGTGGTCCACGCCCGATCGATTTCGGCGGCGGACGCATTGGCAGAGATCGCGGGAATCACTTCGGGAGTAACAGCCAGATTCCGCGCATAACGATCGCCGAACGATTGGGCGCCGTTTTCGGAGACATGCGCGGCAGAAGCGCCGTTGTTGGCTGCAAGTCCGGCGAATAGCGCATACTGGCGTTGACCTCGCTCGATTTTCGCAGCCTGCGCCGCTCGTTCGAGCTTCAGATCCGTCCCCTCGTGCCAAATGCCGGCAATCGCGTGGTTGCCACTTTCGCGAACCAGCCAGACAATCATTGACACCGAGCGGCCTTTGCCTTTCACATCGAGCGGCGAGTCTTGAAGGCGGACCCGTGGAACAAGAAGACACGGGCGAAATAACGGGTCACTTTCCTGCCGGATCCGGATTGCCTCACCGAAAGGCCCCCGGCCGAGCAAAGGAAAATCGTCATAGGTGGCCGGGCGGCCCTCGCTCCAATAGTCGCGGACATAATTCATCGCGTCCAGCTTGTAATCGAACGCGGAACCTTTCGGTGTATGCGCGGTGAACTGCTGGTTGTCGCGTTTCACAAAATCCCATAAGGCGACAAAGCCGGGTGTGCGACGGATCTGATGGACACGCTTCTCGTACTCGCGCTGCGCGCCGGCGGCACCCCAGGTGCTGAGCACGATGAGGCACCCGAAGCGAATGCTTCGCAAACTGAGCATATGCCTTTCTTTGTAGCAGCCGCAGCGCTTGATTCGCCGGCTCTAAAAATGTAATAGGGGGATGGTTTGCGACCAATTCAAGGGAATGTTCATATAGGGAGGCATGTTGTGGCACCGTGGATGAGTCAACGAACTCAAACGGCCACACAGTTGATAGTAAAATTTAGCGAGTAGATGGCGGATCCGGTGTCGTTCCTCCGACCCTTGAAAACAGGCTTAGCTGGACTGGTAGTGACGCTTTTGCTTGTTGTGCAGGTGCAGACTTATGCACAGCATAGTGGTCCGCCGGCCACGGGACCTTCTTCAACTTCGAGGCAGCGCCAATTGCTCCAGCGCTATTGCGCGGCGTGCCATAACCAACAGCTCAAGAGCGGCGGGCTAAGCCTGGCGCAGGCAGACTTATCCAGGCCGGGCGCACAACCTGAATTATGGGAGAAGGTGGTGCGCAAGCTACGTACGGGGATGATGCCTCCTCCCAACGTGACGCAGCCTTCCGAGGCGGATCGTCGCGCAATATTGACATGGCTGGAAACATCGCTCGATGCGACGTCGGCCGCAAAGCCGAATCCCGGTCGAACCGAAACGCTGCGGCGCCTGAATCGAACCGAGTATCAGAACGCGATCAGGGACCTGCTCGCGCTTGACATCGACGCCGCTTCGCTGCTGCCGGCCGATGAGAGCGGTCATGGCTTCGACAACGTCAACGTGAGCGATCTATCGGCGACACTCTTGAATCGTTACATCTCAGCCGCTCAGAAGATAAGCCGCCTGGCCGTCGGGAGCACGCAATCTTCTTTGCAGAGCGACACCATCAGCCTGCCCGCCGATCTCACGCAAGAAGATCAGTTGCCCGGTCTGCCAATCGGCACGCGCGGAGGCGTGTCGACGTCCTATACGTTTGCCCAGGACGGCGAATACGAGATCCAAATCTCGCTGATGCGCGATCTGGCGGGAGTCGTCAGCGGGTTGCGCGATGGCCGTCAGCACGAGATGTTGCTGTTGCTCGACCGGGAACCGGTTCAGACCTTCACGGTCTCCAGAGCAGCCATCGGGAGCGAAACGCTGAACGAAAAGATCTTGAAAGCGCGTATTCCTGTGAAGGCAGGCCCGCACAACCTCGTGGTCACATTCGTCAAGAACGGCTCATCTCTTATCGAGACGCCCAGGCAGCCGACGGCCTCCCGCTTCAACGACAGGCGACATCCGCGCACCGCGCCCGCCATTGACCAAATTGCGGTGACTGGACCTTACGCGCCAAAAGGCGCTGGGGATACACCCAGCCGCCGCCGATTGTTTGGATGCCGGCCAACCGGAACAGACAAAACAGAGGAAGAAAAGTGTGCGGCAGTAATTTTATCGACGGTGATGCGGCGCGCCTATCGGCGGCCGATCGCCAAAGCCGATGTTGACGAGCAGATGGCCTTCTATCGCAAGGGGCGCGCCGAAGGTGATTTCGACCTCGGAATCACGAGGGCGCTAACCGCTGTGCTCACCAACCCGGAGTTCCTGTTCCGGGTGGAAAGCGACCCAAAGAAAGTATCGGCGGGCGGCGTCTACCGAATCAGCGATCTCGATCTGGCATCGCGATTGTCGTTCTTCCTGTGGAGCAGCATCCCGGACGATGAACTGCTCGACGCAGCCATTCGAGGCAAGCTGAGTCAGCCCGCAGAGCTCGAGAAGCAGACACGCAGGATGCTCGCCGACCGCCGCTCGTTCAATCTCGCGACGAATTTCGCTGGACAGTGGCTGCGACTGCGCAATATCGACGCGGTCGATCCAAGCGGAAATCTTTTTCGCGACTTCGACGACAATCTGCGGCAAGCATTCCGGCGGGAAACCGAGTTGTTCTTCGACAGCGTGGTGCGCGAGGATCGCAGCGTGAGCACTCTGATCAAGGCGGACTACACCTTCCTCAACGAACGCCTGGCCAAGCACTACGGAATTCCCGGCGTTTACGGAAGCCGATTCCGCCGCGTGACGCTCGCTCCCGAAAGCAAGCGCGGCGGGGTGCTGCGGCACGGCAGCGTGCTATCGGTCACGTCGTATGCGACGCGGACATCGCCAGTGCTTCGCGGAGTACTCGTGCTGCGCAACATGTTGGGCGCGCCGCCGCCACCTCCCCCGCCGGACGTGCCGGCCCTCGACGAGAGCACGATGGCCGCCAATCTTCCGATGCGCCAGCGCCTGGCTGCGCACCGCAGCAACGCCGCGTGCGCCAGTTGTCATAGAACGATCGATCCGGTGGGCTTTTCGCTCGAGAACTTTGATGCAGTGGGAAAGTGGCGGGACCTCGAGATGGAAGATCAACCCATCGATGCAACAGGCGCTTTACCCGGCGACAAGGCGTTCAGAGGGATCGACGGACTCGAAGCCGCGCTGTTACGCCGTCCCGAATTGTTTGTCACGACTATAACGGAGAACCTTCTGACGTTCTCGTTGGGACGCGGCGTCGAGTACTACGACGCGCCAGCCGTTCGCAAGATCGTGAGCAACGCGAAGAAAGATGGATATAGGTTCTCGTCCCTCATTCTCGGAATCGTAAGGAGCACTCCGTTTCAGATGCGGCGCGCTGAAATGACATCTGTAGCGGGTAAAATAGCGGACAATCACGTGAGCGCCAGATAGAAGGATAACGCGATGTTTTTGACGAAGAAGGCGATTCCCAGAAGGACGCTCCTGAGAAGCGCGCGGGCTGCTCTGGCCCTGCCTCTACTCGACGCGATGATTCCCGCCGCCACGGCATGGGCCCAGACGCCCGCGAAGCCGGTCCCGAGGCTCGGCTTCGTGTTCATCCCGATGGGGTGCGATCAGGCGCGATGGACACCCCCGGGTCAGGGAAAGCTCGACGAGCTTTCACCCATCCTCAATCCGCTGACGCCTGTCAAAGATCAGGTGACCGTCATTACCAATATGCGGTTGCAGAATGCCTATCCGGGTACGCACGACACATCCAACTCGGCGTTTTTAAGCGCGGCCAGCGCCAAACACACCGAGAGCTCGGATTATTTTTCGGGCACGACAGTTGATCAGATCGCGGCCACGCAGATGGGCCGCGAGACGCAGCTGGCCTCGCTCCAGCTCGCCATGGATCTGAACCCGCTGGCAGGCGTGTGCAACAACGGTTACTCGTGCGTGTATCAGAATTGCCTCTCATGGTCGTCGCCGACTACGCCGCTTCCGTCCGAGGCGCACCCGCGGGTGGTCTTCGAGCGCCTGTTCGGCGAGGGCGGCAATGCCGACGCGCGCCGCGCTGCGCTGCGCAATCGGGAAAGCCTGCTCGATTCGTTCATTAAGGACATCGTCAGGTTCAAACAGCGCGTGGGCGTTCGCGATCGCGTCCGCTTGGATCAGTATCTCGACAGCGTGCGTGAGGTCGAGCGTGAGATTCAGCGTGCCGAGCAAGCGGCAAAGGACAACAAGATGCCCGATCTCGATCGGCCGGTGGGTGTTCCCGCGGCGTTCGCCGACCATGCGAAGCTCATGTTCGACCTGCAGATTTTAGCCTTTCAGGCGGATATCACGCGCGTCATCGCCTTCCAGCTCACGCGCGAGCAGAGCAATCGTACGTATCCGGAGATCGGCGTCCGGGAGCCGCATCATCCAACCAGTCATCACGGCAACGATCCGGTAAAGGTAGCGCAGATAGCAAAGATCAATACGTACCATGTTTCGCTGTTTTCAGACTTCCTCCAGAGAATGAAAGCCACTCCCGATGGTGACGGCTCGCTTCTCGATCACTCGGTCTACTTGTACGGCAGCGGTATGGGTAACCCCAGCCTTCACGATCACGAAAACCTTCCTATCCTGGTCGCAGGTGGCGCCGCAACCGGCCTAAAGGGTGGCAGGCACATCAGGTACGAGAAGGGAACGAACCTGTCCAATCTGCACCTCACCCTGCTCGATCGGGTTGGCGTTTATCTGGATTCGTTTGTGGACAGCACGGGAAAAGTCGAAGACCTTTTTGAGCGAATTGACGGCGCCTAAGAGACGCACATGCATTGGCGAAAAACAGGTGAGCTCGTTCTGCTGGCGGCCGGCTTGGCCGCCGCCCCAGCCGTCGCGGCTGAGCGAGCCGAACTTGCCACCGCAGCGGAACAACGCGACAAGACCGCCGTGCTGAAGCTCCTCGGGCCAGGCGTCGACGTGAACGCCGCCCAGGTCGATGGGACCACTGCGCTGCACTGGGCCGCGTATCACGATGATGCTGAGACTGTTCAATTGCTCGTGCAAGCAGGCGCGAACGTGAACGTCGTCAATCGCTATGGCGTGCCGCCGCTCGCACAGGCATGTAAGAACGGCAACGGCGCGGTTGTAAAACTGTTGTTGCAGGCTGGAGCCGACGCGAACGCCACACTGAACGGCGGGGAATCTGTCCTCATGTTGGCTGCGCGCTCCGGGAATGTCGAGGCCGTAAAGGCGCTACTCGCGCACGGCGCCGACCTCAAGTCACGCGAACGGCTTCGCCAAACGGCCCTGATGTGGGCGGCGGCCGAAGGGCACACCGCGGTTGTCCGTGCGCTGATCGATGCTGGAGCGGACGTCGACGCGACACTCGACTCCGGGTTTACGGCGTTCTTCTTTGCCGTGCGCGAGGGCCACCTCGACACCGTGCGAGCATTTCTGACGGCGGGCGCGGATGTGAATGCCATGATGCAGCGAGGCAGCGCGGGCATCGGTGGGGGGCGTCCGGGCGGGCCCAGAAGACCGGGCACCAGTCCATTGATGCTCGCGGTGCAGAACGGCCACTTTGAGCTTGCGATTGCGCTGATCGACGCGGGCGCCGACCCGAACGACGTGCGCACAGGGTTCACTCCACTCCACATGATTGCCATGGTGCGAAGGCCAGATTCGAGTGATAGCAGTGATCCCGCGCCGCCTGCGGGGTTGGGCCATCTCTCGAGCGCAGACTTCGTGCGCGAAATCGTGAAGCGAGGCGCGAAGGTCAACTTCCGTCTGCCAAAGGGCGCCCCCAAGCAGCCGGCCTCATGGTCGAGCGTCGGGTCTGGGGGGGCAACGCCGTTTCTCTTTGCCGCCGATCGTGTCGATGTTCCGCTGATGAGGCTGCTTCTCGAATTGGGCGCTGATCCTTTACTGCCGAACTTCGACAACACCACGCCACTAATGGTTGCGGCCGGTGTCGGCACGAACGAGCCGCAGGAGGAGGCGGGCGAAGAAAGCGAGGCGTTGGAAGCTGTGAAGATGTTGGTGAAACTCGGCGCTGACGTCAACACAGTGGACAAAAATGGCGATACGGCTATGCACGGAGCTGCTTTTAACATCAGTCCGCTTGTCGTGAAGCTGCTGGCTGAGAGCGGAGCCGATCCGCAAATCTGGAAGAATCCCAATAAAGCTGGGGGGACACCACTATTCATCGCCGAGGGCTACATCAGCCGTCTCCCACGTCCCGACGCGCCGACGATCGAAGCCATCACGAAGCTGATGCGTGCAGCGAATATTTCGACGGAAGGCGAACGGCCTAAAATCGTCGACAGCTACGAGAAGCCCGCAGCAGTGCCCAAGCCTTCCGAACCGCCAAACTGAGACGCTCAAACGATTCGCACCTGACCGGATAACGCATCCTTGATGGAGGTTTGCCGCCGAGGATTCCTCGGGCGCTATGGTCGCCGGCGCTACGGTGACGCTCTCCAGCGCATCGACGGGGCTCACACGCACCTTGACAACCAATAGCGTGGGCTTTACAGCTTGCCTCCCTGACGCCCGGCGTGACGACCAATGGCCCGGCGTCGTCGCAGGGGCAGCAGCGCATGGGTGGGGCCCGAAATCAATTCGCAATGAACGTGGCGGGGCAGCGTGTCCACTATAACCACTATTCGCTCGACGGCATGGAGAACACCGATCCAAACTTCATGGCGTAGCGTTCGCGTTTCTCCGGAACGCCAAGCTCGATGTGAAGAATTTCTTCGACCGGCCGGATGAGACAATCCCTCCGTTCAAGCGCAACCAGTTTGGCGGGACGTTCTCCGGTCCGGTGTGGATTCCCAAAATCTACAACGGCAAAAACAAGCTGTTCTTCATGTTTAATTACGAGGGCCTGCGGGAGCAGATGGCACTGACGCAGAACGGCACGCTGCCGCCGGCGAACTACCGCACGGGCGATTTTTCGTTTCTCACCACGCCGATCCGCGACCCGCTGACCGGGACGACACTTGATTCCAGAACCCCGTTTCCCGGCAACCGGATTCCGATGGATCGCATCAGCCGACTTCCGCCAGAGTGCTGGACGAGTTCTATCCGCTGCCGAACCGCGCGGGAACCGGCGCTTCGGGACTGGCAAATGAGCTTCCGTTTGGCCGCGGCAAGGCAATCGGTATCGAGAATGCTGCTGCCAACTTCCTTCCCGGCGGGTGGCAGCTTGGAGGAACTCTTACGCTACAGGATGGTTTTCCGTTGACCGCTTATTGCAACGGCAGCGCAACGGTACAGAACGGCGGCGGATACTGCAAAGCCGACGCGGTGTTCGGCCAGAATCCTGATCTGGGTGATGGCAATCGCACGCCGAACCACTTCTTCAATACCGGCACGTACGTTGCCAGAACATCTGGAACAAACCCGCTTCGATACGGAATCTCTGGTCGCAACACGATCATCGGACCAGGCATCATCAGCCTCGACTTCAGCGCGAATAAGTTCTTCCGTTTTGGAGAGCGTCAGGCCATAGAATTCGAAGCGAATTTTTCAATCTGCCGAACCATCCTGTTCACGGACCACCCGGTACCACCGTCGGCAATCCCGCCTACGGAGTAATAGGCAGCACGAAGATTGATTCCCGGCAGCTACAGTTTGCTTTGAAGTACAGCTTCTGACTGTTTGAAACGAGCTCTCCTTCGGCCGGTAGAGACAAGGTATACAGGTCACTAGATCGCCTTCGACAAGAGGGCGCTGACGGCGTCAATCTCGTCTCGGTTCACGGTGTGACCCATCCGAGGATAGATGCGTTCGTCGACCGTTGCGCCCATTCGACGGAATACCGCCGCTGATTCCTGTACACGATCGAGGGGAATGTGTGCATCGATGTCGCTGCAGCCGATGAAAACCGGCGTTCCGTCGAAGCCACCTGAGTAATCGCGCGGTGTGCCTGGAGGTCCGATCAAACCACCGCTGAAGGCTACAACTACTGCGTACCGTCCCGGGTGGCGCGCCGCAAACTCCAGTGTCAGGCACGCGCCTTGAGAAAACCCCATCAGCGCGACCCTGTCGGATGGCACGTTCTGCCGCTGCAACTCCTGCAGCAGGGCGGCGATCACGCGAAACCCTGAGCTGATACCGGGCTCGTTTTGTTCAATTGGAACAAGAAACGAATACGGATACCAAGTCCGTCCCGATGCTTGAGGGGCGAGATAGGTCACGTCCGTTGTACTGAACTCTCGCGACAGTTCAAGAATGTCTTCCGCGCCGGCGCCACGACCGTGAAGAAGGATCGCGACGAGCCGGGCGTC
>CAYTVP010000038.1:0-12397 GCA_964441675.1 uncultured Solibacteraceae bacterium
CGAGGCTATCCGACACATAAGAGTCAACCAGGCTCTGCCAGGAGCCATGCATGTTCACCACCGTCCGCGGGCTAGCCGTCCAGATCACATCGCCAGACACCTGCGTTGCCGCGCGCACCGTTCCTGTCGGAACATAGAGCGGCGAGTTATTCGGTGTGGGATTCGGATTGATATTGGTGGTGTGATACCGGCCGATGCGCCCATTTACGCGCCAGGCATCGTTGACAATGTAATCGACACGATCCGAGAAGTTGTGGTAGTTGAATGTCTCCGTGAAACCTTGCCTGTAATTGTTCACACGCGTGATGTTGTCGCCATTGTTGTTTGGCTCCCAGAAAGCCCCGAGCATAGATTGCGATAAAGGATCGAACCGGGCACTGGGAACTCGATTGCCGGGAAAGGGCGTACGCGTGATCCCCGCGGCCGGGTCCAGGCGCGAGCTGAAAGGATCGTAGACGGTCTTGATCCCGCCATCGATATTGTAGGTCTGCGAAAAATCGCCGGCTCGTTCGAGCGCCGTCGGAACGGTGGTAGTGAAACTCGCCGGCTGCCCCACCTTCCAGTACTCGATCGAAAAGAAGTTAAAGAGCTTGTTCTTGATGATCGGATTGCCGATGGTGCCGCCCATCATGTGCTGCCGCGTGGCGACTTGGGTGAAGCGGGTACGGTCGGATTCGGCATTGAGCCAGGGGTACCTTCCCAGGTAGAACCCCGTGCCGTGCCAGTCGTTGGTTCCGGATTTCATCGTCATGCTGATGGCGCCGCCGGCGCTGTGACCCGATTCGGCGTCCACGCTATTCGTAGAGACCACAACTTCCTGCACGGCATCTGTATTCGGGGTGTACGTATTCTTGTGCCCAAGCCCGACCGGGCTGCCATCCACCTGCAGATCATTCTTCAGGTTGGTGCCGCCGCCAAGATCGACGCTGTTCGCCGCCCAGGAGTGATATGGCTGCATCTCACCTCGCGTATTGGTGGCGGTTGGAGCGAGCAGCGTCAGCTTAAACGGATTCCGGTCAATGCGGGGAATTTCCGCTACCAGCTTGCTATCGAGAGTGAAGTCGCGGTTCGCCGTATTAAATTGAACGGCGGGAGGCGTCTCGCTGATCGTGATGCTCTCCTGCACCGTGCCGGGATTCAGCACCGCATCCGCAGTCACATCGCCGCGGGTCTGCACCAGAATATTCTCCTGAACGGACTTCGAAAAGCCGGTCATTTCGACCGTCACCGTGTAGGTACCCGGATCGACCAGATCGAAAATGTAATGTCCGTTCTCGGCGGATTGACGGGTAACCGCCACTCCAGTGGCGGTATTTAGCAACGTCACAGTGGCGCCCGCGATGGCCGCCTTCGTCTGGTCCGTCACGATACCCTGGACCCTGCCACGATAACTCTGGGCAAAAACCAACAGTGAAACCAGAAGAAGTCCAGCCGTAGCCTTGATGGCTCCCGACGTTATTTGCGCAAACCTCATATGTCACCCCGTAATGGCTCTATACGGCCGAGCCAACAGCAAGTTTCGCCCGTTTGATATACTCCTTCGGGCGACGGTTGAATTGTGAGGGGACAAAAGACTCGAAACAAGGAAATTCTTAAGACTTCTAGTGAAGTTACTAGTGAATAGTCGACTGTTTTCAGTTAATTAGAACGACCAGGACGTTTTCATTTCGATGGCAATACCAACTTCACTTTCCAGGAGTCCGGATATGGCCGGGAGTCCGGATATGGAGTTAGCCGCCGACGAGCGTTGGACGCTGATCCTGCGAATTGTGTCCAGCCGCCAGTTGGAAAAGGCGACCCAGCTTCGGGAGCTCCTCCTTTACCTGGGCAAAAAGGCGATCGTTGCACCCGGCGAGGATTTAAGCGAGCAGGAGATTGGCACGTGCGTCCTCGGCCGCAGATCCGGCTACGATCCTCAGGAAGACAACATCGTGCGCGTTCAAATCCGGCGCCTGCGTCAAAAATTGGACGATTATTTTAGTACTGCCGGCTGGGATGAATCGCTGATCGTCACCATACCCAAGGGCGGCCACGTACTCCGGTTCGAACCCCGTGCCGCAAAAGCGCAGCCGGTGGAACCTGCGCATGTGAAAGGGCCATTAACTCCTGGCGGCCCACAGCGATGGGCCTGGGTCCTTGGGGCGGTCCTCGCGGTGAGTGCCGCTTTTCTAGCAGGCCGAATCTCGAACGACGTGACAGCGGACGCGATTGACCAGCGGAGCATTGTCTCGTCCAGTCCTCTTTGGCAGCGATTGTTCTCGAAGGACCAAAGTACCTCGATTGTGATAGCCGACAGCAGTCTGGTCGTCGTGCAGAACCTGCTGCGATACAACCTGAATCTCAGCGAATATATCAACCGGGCTTACCACCAGCGAATCCAGGCTGTGCAAGATCCCGCCATGCGGGATGCGCTTCGGATGATCGCCGAGCGCCAATACACCAGCCTGGCAGATGCCACGTTATCCAATGAATTCCGTTCGATCGGTTCCAAAGCGGGGGCTCGGGTGAATATCCGCTATGCCCGCCACATGCACATCCGCGATTTTCATAGCGGGAATTTCGTCCTGCTGGGCAGCAGTCACGCAGTTCCCTGGGGGGAACTGTTCGAGGCCAATCTCAACTTTCATATGAGGCAGATCGGTCCGGATCAGCATTTTGGCTTTCGAAACAGCCGGCCGGTGGGAGACGAGGCCGAAGTGTATCTGGGCAGCGACCACACCGCCGGACCGCAGGAAAGCTTCGCCACCATTGCGTGGCTCCCCAATTTGGGCAGTAACGGAACCGTGCTATTACTGACCGGGATTACAATGGAAGCCACCGAGGCAGCCGGTGAATTTGCGCTGAGCGAAGATTTCTCGAGCGTTCTTAGGAAGATGATTCAGGCCACACCCTCCAAGAAACTGCCGTACTTTGAAATTCTTCTGAAGGCATCTTCCATGGCCGGAGCACCGCGGAAGGTGGAGGTTGTGACATCGCGCGCCATGGGAACTTAGCCGCGCCATGCCGGCACCTGCACAGCGAACCGTAGATCAGGTACTTCGGGAGGCGATTGGACAGGCGCATCTGATCCGATTTCGATACCAGCAGAAAGAGCGGATTGTCGAGCCCCATGATTACGGAATTCAGAACGGTGTCGCAAAGCTGCTGGCCTACCAGGTAGCAGGTAGGAGCAGCGGCAAACTGCCGAACTGGAGGTGGTTCGAGCGGGACCAAATCTTCGGAATCGAGATACTCGACCGAACCTTTTCCGGCGGCCGGCCCGCGCCTTCCGGCCAGCACCACCAGTGGGACGAGCTATTCGTTCGTGTGAAGGCTTCGCGAGTGTGAAGGCTTCCCGATAGCCTTCGCACTCTCACGTCCAAAGCGTCAGAGATTAGACAAGTTCGACATCGACACCCATAGAACGGCAGGCACCTTTCACCTGGTTAATGGCGCCTTCCATATCGAAAGAGTTGAGATCGGGCATCTTAATTTTGGCGATCTCTTCCACCTGCTGCATGGTGATCTTACCGACCTTGTTCTTGTTCGGCTCCGCGGATCCCTTGGCGAGATTCACGGCCCGTTTCACCAGAATCGCCACCGGCGGCGTCTTGGTGATAAACGTGAAGCTGCGATCACTATAGATAGTGATCACCACGGGAATAATCAGGCCTTCCTGATCCTTAGCGGAGGTCTTCGCGTTGAACGCCTTGCAGAACTCCATGATGTTCACGCCCTGCGGGCCTAGCGCAGTACCGACCGGCGGCGCGGGAGTCGCCTTCCCCGCCGGAATCTGCAATTTCACGTATGCATTTATTTTCTTTGCCATCTCACACCTTCAAATAACCGGCGGCGTCCGCCTTTAGATCTTAGATCTTCTCCACCTGCAGGAAGTCCAGCTCGACAGGCGTCGAGCGGCCAAAAATGGTAACCATGACGCGGAGAGTGTTCCGCTCGGCATTTACTTCGTCTACCTTGCCCGAGAAATTGGTGAACGGGCCGTCGATAATCCGGACATTCTCGCTCTTCTCGAAGGTGACCTTCGGGCGCGGGTGCTCCGCCGAAGTGGCCTGCCGGTAGAGAATCGAATTGACCTCATCGGCAGTGAGCGGCACCGGCTTTTGCCCGCCACCGACAAACCCGGTGACACGCGGCGTTTCCTTTACCTGGTGCCACATCTCCTCGTCCATAGCGATTTGCACCATGACGTAGCCCGGATAAAGAAGACGCTTCGACGTAGTCTTCTTACCGTTCTTCAGCTCGATTACTTCTTCAGTGGGAATCAGCACCTGGCCGATTCGGTCAGCAAAGCCAAAAGCCTGGGCGCGCGACTGGAGAGATTCCGCCACCTTATTCTCGAAACCGGAATAGGTATGGATGATGAACCAGTCCATGTCCGACCCTTCCGTGGCTGGCACCGGCTCAGGCCCCGTTGCTGAGCTTTCCGCTTCCGGGCTTTCCGCTGCCTGACTCTCGGTGTCGGTGGTCGGGCTCTCGCCGGCGGCGGCTTCCGCCTGGTTCTCTGGCTGTTCGAACTCTTCTTGATCCGGCAAAATCTAACTCCTCAATCCCATTGGCCCGCCCTTATCGGGCAAAGGCTCGAAAAACACTCGAAACCATCCGCTCCACAATGCTATCAACCACCATAAAATACGCAGCGAAGGCGAATACAGACACAATCACGACGGTTGTGGTGGCTCGAACCTGCGTCCAGGTGGGCCAGGTCACGCGCCGCATCTCCATCCGCATCTCCTCGAAATAATTCTTCACCCGGAGCGGCCATGCTGGTTGCCCCTGCTTTTGCGGCAAACTTTGAGTTTCCATTGAAAACTTCCTCTCGGGGATCTTCTCGCGTACTTTTCGTACTGGGGCTGGCAGGGGCAGAGGGATTCGAACCCCCAAAGGCGGTTTTGGAGACCGCTGGTTTACCGTTAGCCTATGCCCCTTCAGGAGTCCGCCGACGGCCCAATACGCACACCCCGTCTCCTTAACATACTCCGGGCGGGAACCCTTCCCGGATTATAGCGCAGCCGCTCCAGTCATTTTGACCTGCGTATCTCCTTCCAACGGAAACAATCTACAAGGTGATCGTTCACCATTCCAGCCGCCTGCATAAAGGCGTAGCAGATGGTAGACCCGACGAACTTGAATCCCCGCTTCTGCAGGTTCTTGCTCATGGCATCCGATTCGGGCGTGCGGACCGGCACCTCGGCGCCGGTGCGCCATGCGTTCTGCTTCGGCCGTCCGCCGGCGAACTCCCAAAGATAGCCGTCAAAGCTGCCAACCTCATCCCTCACGGCCAGAAATGCCTTCGCATTCTCCACGGCCGCCCGAATCTTCAGCCTGTTGCGCACAATGCCCGCATCTTCCAGCAATTTCTGGATCTTCTTCTCGCTGTAGCCGGCAATCCGTTCCGGATCGAATCCATCGAAGGCGCGGCGATAGTTCTCCCGTTTCTTGAGAATCGTCTCCCAGCTCAGTCCTGCCTGCGCGCCTTCGAGGATCAGAAGTTCGAATAGCCGGAGATCGTCGTGCAAAGGAACGCCCCATTCCTCGTCGTGATAGGCAACGTAGAGATCCGTCTTCGGCCACGGACAACGTCGTAATTCGCGCACTTTAGACTAAGGAGTTTCCACTTCCCACCAGAAGATCCGCCATCCGGCATCGGTCTTCCGCCAGCCGGTAAACAGCACCGCCGGCTCGTGATCCACCTGCTCGAATTGAAACGCCAGTACATACAAGTTGCCGTACACGGGGGCCTCGGCAAGGCTCCTATTCAATTCGGCGTTACTGAGTGGATTTCCGCAGCGAAGGATTTGGGCTCGCTGGTCCGGGACACTCAGGATAATGTAGTCGTCGGCGTCCTCGTGCCGCACCACCCGAACGTTGCCATTTTTTAGCACAGGGGCTTCGAGGATATCTTCGATGTCTCCCTTGTGGGGGTACCGGGCAATATGCCGGAGTCCGTTTAGCGTATCTCGTCGCAGAACGTTGGAGGAACGCCTCGCCGCTGGCACCGACTCGTCGGCGGCACAGGCAAAGGATTCGGGCGAGAAGTATTCCAACGCCTCCTCCGGCCGCTTGTCCTCGAGCCATGTTTCGAGAAATTTCTCAATTGTTTTAATCAGTCCCTTATCACCATCCACCTGGGTAATGATCACCGGAGCATGCTGGGGCAGCGCTTTCTTGGTAAAGATCGTCCCCTCTCCATGCTCGAGGGTGTCGAAGGCGATGATTTTCCAGTAGACACCCTCCTTCTGCCACAGAAAAAAGATCTCCACCGGTTCACCATTCCTTCGCTTAAAGATCGAGGCGGAAACGAAGAAGTCGCCTTTCCGTTTTTGGCTGGATTCGCCCTCCCCTGCCAATTGCGAGCAGTCGTGAGCATCGGCAAAGGCGGCATCCACCTTCGCCAGCAGGTACGCGTTCGCCATCGGATGCTCGATCGTCTTCAGGCTCTCGCTCCAAGTGGGAGCGGGAGACATCATCGCCGGTAATTTCGCGCGCTCTGGATGAATATCAAGATAGAGCTTTAATTGCTGCGCGAGATAGATCCTCGCCATCCCTTGCTCGACGGAAACTTTGGATTGTTCCGCATCGATTGCCGCACACCCGTAGACCTCTCTCGAAAAGTACGGCACGGCTTGCGTGACGTCGCGGTCTACCAGCCAGGCGCGATAGAAATCGGTAACCGCGTTCTCGATTTTGCCTTTGCGAACTCGCGGTGTTCCTCCATAAGCACCACCCGGACGCACATCATCAAGATCGGCATCGGCGGGACGCTCGACGGCGCCGCGCCAAGAGAAAAGCTGGGTCCACCACGCGACTAGGCCGTTCCATCGATCGTTGTGCCGGCGATCGTTGCTGCCTGCGCGGACGTCGGAGTTCGACGCCGACAGGTGTCCATTTACCAACCCCACAGGAAACCGCGACGACAGGTAATCCACATCAACATCAGCCCGGTCTCCATCCGCCGACAGCGAAAACTGTACCGACGGCGTGCCGCGCATCCGGTAGCAAATCGGATATCCGTGATGAAAAACCGTATTATCGTGGCTGCGTCTGAACTCCCGCGATAAATCAAGCAACTCCTTCGCATTCGGTTTCAGAAAGAAATAAACTCGAAACTGCCGGTCGCCCGACTCGCCACGGCGCTCCCCCGCCACCTCATCGATGGCCGCCACGATGTCCAACGCCGTGCCCAGCTCTTTCCCGTCCTCACCTGTCAGTTTCGTCGTCACCAATGCGTGGGTTACCGCATCGAAGGTGGTCCGGATCGATTGAGGAGCACTATCGTAGGCGTTCGCCGCTTCTATCGGCTTTCCCATTTGCTTGCCGAGGCGCGCGACAAGATCCGCAACCAAGGCCTGTTGCGGCGGACGCAGCTCGGAAAAACGTGAGCCCATCGGACGCTGATCGTTGTTCTGGGCGGCGGCTGCCAAGCAAAGCACAACAAGGGCAAGGGCACAGCGCATAACGTCGAGTGTGTCATATTGCCGTCGATTCTCATCGCTAACAGCCCGTGTCAATCTAGAAATGACGGTGCCTCAGCAATCGAAATCCTCGATCCTTCTTCTCGAAACAACCGGACCGGACCGGCCTGGGGTCACTCATTCGCTAACAGACCGTCTTGCGCACGCCGGAGGGCGCATTCTCGACGCCGGGCAGGCTGTCATTCACAACTCGCTCGCACTGGGCATCCTGGTGGAGGTCGAGGATCATTCGGACGGCTTGCTTTTGCGGGACCTCAAGGCCGAAGCGGCAAAGCTGGGTGTCGAGCTCCGCTGCCGCGAAATTACGGCGGACGAATACGCCGGTTGGGTGGCGCGGCAGAGCAAACAGCGATTTTCGATAACACTGCTCGGTCCGGCTATTACCGCGCGGCATCTGGCCGATGCCAGCGGAATCGTCGCAAGAGCGGGCCTGAACATCGACCGCATCGACCGTTTGTCAGGCCGGATCGTCCTTGGACCGGTGCCTGCCTCAAGCCGCGTCTGCTTCGAGTTGGGCGCGTCCGGTCCAATGGAGGATGAGGAGACGCTTCGCGCCGAGCTTATGGAGCTTGCCGCCACCGAGGGGATCGATGTCTCCTTCCAGCACGACAGTATTTTTCGGCGGAACCGGCGTCTGGTCGCCTTCGACATGGACTCCACGCTGATCGCGGCCGAGGTCATCGACGAGTTAGCCAAGCTGGCAGGCAGGGGAGCCGAAGTCCAACAGATTACCGAACTGGCCATGCGGGGAGAACTGGACTTCCAGTCCAGTTTCCGCAAGCGCGTCTCGCTTCTGAAGGGGATTCCCGAGCAGGCTGTCCACGATCTGGCCGGGCGCGTCCCATTGATGGAAGGGGCCAAACGCCTGACATCCACGCTGAAACGGCTCGGCTATAAAATGGCGATTCTCTCCGGCGGTTTTACGTTCGTCGGAGAACGGCTGTGCGCGGAGCTGGGCGTCGACCATTTGCATGCCAATGTGCTCGATATTCGCGATGGCGCCGTCACGGGCGAAGTATCGGACCCGATTGTCGATGGTCAAGAGAAAGCCAACCGCCTGAAACAGATTGCCGCCACCGAAGGATGGAGCATGGAACAGGTGATCGCGGGGGGTGATGGCGCGAACGATCTCCCCATGCTACGGATCGCGGGGTTAGGGATCGCCTTCCGCGCAAAGCCGGTGGTCCGGCAGAACGCACGTCAAGCAATCTCGCATATGGGACTGGATGGAATTCTGTATCTGCTCGGCGTGCGAGACCGCGAAGCAGAGACGCAGCCCGCGTCGTAGCTTTCTTTCGTGTCGATCTGGGTCGCAGGGGCCGATCGGGGTTCGGCGGCGGGAGGCAGCGGTTCAGCCTCGGAGGCTAGGTTCTATTCCACGATCTCGACGCGATAATCCTCGATCACGGGGTTTGCCAGTACATCGCGCGCTACCTGTTCCATCTCCGCCCGGGCTTGCGCCGGGTCGGTTGAGGCTAACTCCACTTCGAATACCTTGCCCTGACGGACATCCGCAATCGAAGAATGGCCGAGACCGTTGAGTGCGGCCCGGATCGTCTGTCCTTGCGGATCGAGTACTGTTGGCTTCAAAGAAACGAAAACTCTCGCCTTCATCCGTGCGCTCATCATCGCATATTCGCTCAATTCCGCGCCCGGAGCCGTTTCAATTGATTAAAACGTTCCGGGGCATTGCTGTTTTTTGCCAAAACGCTAAAATCAGACATTGGCAGCGAAAGTTTGCATTCTCAGCTCGTCCAGCTCCGGCAACTGCCTGTTCCTCAGCTCGGGCTCCACTCGCATTCTGGTGGATGCCGGTCTGAGCCGCCGGGAGACGTTTGCCCGGCTGGAAGCGATCGGCGAAGATCCCCGCGCGCTCGATGCTATCGTCGTCAGCCACGAACATTCCGATCATGTCTGCGCTCTTCACACTCTCGCCAGAACGCTCAAAATTCCTGTCTATCTCACTCACCTCACTTCCCCTCGCATCGAGTGGAACGGCTACCAGCCGATCCTTAAAACATTTCAGGCCGGTGCCGTTTTCGAGATCGGCGACATCGCCGTTCAGAGTTTCACCATTCCCCATGATGCTGTCGATCCGGTAGCTTTCTGCTTTTTTGCCGGCGGGCGAACAATCGGAGTCGCCACCGACCTGGGTTATGTTCCGGAATCGATCAAGTGGCACCTGCGGGCGACCGATTTTCTGCTGCTCGAAGCCAACCACGACCTCGAAATGCTGAAGGTGGGGCCGTATCCCTGGTCTGTTAAACAACGTGTCATGGGCCGCATGGGACATCTGTCCAATGAAGTTGTCAGCCAGTTTATCCGCGACGATCTCAGCGACCGGACACAGACTCTTGTCCTCGGGCATCTCAGCGAACAGAATAATTACCCGGAACTGGTGAGACTCACTGCGGCACAGGCACTCGAACGGCGGCGGCTGCATACTAAGCTGACGATCGCAGAACCGCGCAGCGCGACGGCAGTCTTCGAAATATGATCGAACGCTACACACGCCCCGAAATCGGGAAGATCTGGAGCGAGGAGAACAAGTATCAGCAATGGCTCGAGGTGGAGTTGGCCGCTTCCGAGACTCTCGCCGAACTTGGCCAGGTTCCCGCCGAGGCCGCCGCTCTGCTGCGGCGGCATGCCTCCTGCTCGGTTGCGCGAATCCAGGAAATTGAACGCACCGTCCGCCACGATGTCATCGCGTTTACGACCTGTGTGGCGGAATCGATGGCGGCGGCCGGCGCAGCCGAGGCATCCCGCTGGCTTCACTACGGGCTGACGTCGAACGATGTCGTCGATACCGCCCAGGCACTGCAAATCCAACAGGCTTCCTCCATCATCCGAAACGAGATGGTGAAGCTGCTGGCCAGCTTGAAGCAGCGCGCCCTGGAATACAAAAATACTCCCTGCATCGGCCGGACTCACGGCATTCACGCCGAGCCTTATTCCTTCGGACTGAAACTGGCGCTTTGGTATGACGAAACGCGGCGGAACCTCAGACGGTTCGACCAGGCAGCGAGCGAGATTCGCCGGGGCAAAATTTCCGGCGCCGTAGGCACTTTCGGCCACATTTCGCCCGATGCGGAGGAACAAATCTGCCGTAAGTTAAACCTCGACGCCGCTCCGATCGCCAGCCAGGTTATCTCACGAGACCTGCACGCCTACTATCTCTCCGTATTGGCTCTGATCGCCGCCACTTGTGAGAAGATCGCGCTCGAGGTCCGGCATCTGCAGCGGACCGAGGTCCGGGAGGCGGAAGAACCTTTCGCCGCAGGACAAAAAGGCTCCTCCGCGATGCCCCACAAGCGCAATCCCGTTACCTCGGAGCAGATTTGCGGCCTGGCTCGCGTAGTCCGCTCAAATGCCCAGGCGGCCTTCGAAAACATCGCGCTGTGGCACGAACGCGACATCTCCCACTCATCGGTGGAACGGATCATCCTTCCCGACTCCACGATCCTCACCGATTACCTGTTGGCCCGCACTCTGTGGCTGGTTGATGGCATGGTGATTTCGGCCGAACAGATGCGGAAAAACCTGGATTTAACCCGCGGATTGGTTTTCTCCGGGCAACTGCTCCTCGACCTTTCGGCCGCCGGGATGCTCCGGGAAGATGCCTATAGAAAGGTGCAGGGGCTGGCCATGGAATCCTGGGCAGAAGACGGCAACTTCCGGCGGGCGGTCGAAAGTGACCCGGAAATCAGTAAATATCTGTTGCCTCAGCAGCTTAGCGAGGCATTTTCGGAGCAGCGGCAGCTCCAGAATGTCGATCGTATCTTTGCTCGTGTTTTCTCGCACGAATAGTACCGTTTTCCTACAGCGCACCAAAATACTTAAATTTCAATGGAGTAAAAGCAGAAATAATTCCATATACTGGGATCGGCATATGGCAAGATTGCTTCCAGCAGAATCTCGGTCAGTAGCATTGGCTCGGGTTCTTCTGGCCAACGACGACCCGGCTTCACGGTTAACGCTCCAAACTGTTTTAGAAGCTAGCGGTTACGAGGTGGACGCGGCTGCCTCAGCGGCGGAAGCTGTCGGAAAACTCGATCAAAACGAGTACGAATTGGTTCTGACCGATCTTCATATGGAGTCGCTGGATTCGGGTCTTCGCGTCCTGGCTTATGCCCGCATGATGGACTATAAACCGGCCACAGCTCTACTGACGACGTACTTGAAAAAACGTCCGAAACAATCGGCCGAACCGGTATTAATCGAGGCGGAAAATGTGCCCGAATTGCTCGATAAAGTAGCTGATCTCATCAGCGAACGGGCTCAGCGCCGCGTCCGCCGCACGCTGGCACTTCGTCAGGCGGTCTGAGCGGCTTTCTCCACTGCCTGTTCCAAGGCGGGCAGCGCATCCACAAAGAAGTGATCCCGCGCTGGAATTGTTACCAATTGCTTCGGCTCCGGTAATATCCCGATCGCTGCCTCGAGATCGGGCAGCGGTCCGTGCTCGTCGTTCGTGGACTGTATAAAGATCTTCGCTCGCATACAGTTAGTCATCCACGGCTTCTCCTGGTATTTCGTCGGATAGCCGACAAGGATCAGGCGTGTCACGTCCGGAAGCTGGCAGCCCAGCCGCAGCGTCACCCGCGAGCCGAAACTGAAGCCTGCCATTGTATACGGCAAGTTTGGATAGTGATTCAGCAGCCATGAAAGGCAAGCTCGCGCGTCTTCGGTCTCTCCGATTCCATGGTCATAGACGCCCTCGCTGAGATTGACGCCGCGATAATTGAACCGCAGGACGACGGCGCCTGCGTTCCGGAGACCGCGCGCGATGCGATAGACGACCTTGTTGTGCATCGTTCCACCGTGCTGCGGATGGGGATGGCACACCAAGGCCGCAAATAGAGGCTCCCGGTTCTCGGGTTCCTCGAGTAGTGCTTCCAGCCGGCCTGCGGGGCCTGAAACGAAGAGGC
>CAYTVP010000038.1:12407-17971 GCA_964441675.1 uncultured Solibacteraceae bacterium
AATTCACAAACTGAAGCTCGAGCCCGAAATCATGGCTGCGAACCAGCGCGATAATATCCTGGAGCGTGTCCCGATCTTTGCCCGAAACCCTGACCAGATCGCCCTGGATCGACGACTGCACTTTCTTCTTCGTTTCTTTAATTGCCTTCACGATTTCCCGGCATTTCTCGATCGGAATGCCCTGCTGCAGCTTGATTTCCTGCCGGACAGTAGCATGCGCGGCGGGCACAATCGCCCCGTAAACCAGATTCTTCAGGGGCACCTGGCGCTTCACCAGCTTGGCCTGCAGAACATCAATGACAGCCTTCAATTTGAATTCATCGGCGCTCGAAACGGTCAGGGTCAGTTCTTTTTCGTTCAACTCGACGTCAGACTTGGAATCCTTGAGATCGTAGCGGGTTTGAATCTCTTTCTTCGCCTGTTGCACGGCGTTGACAACTTCCGGCATCTCGATCTTGGAGACGATATCAAAACTGTTATCGGCCATTCTTATTCCTTCAGTGCGGCAATTACCTTTCCGGTGAGCTCATTAATCATCGCGGGCATCGCCGCATCCAGCGCCAGCGTCACCGCTGCGCGGATCTTTTCGCGATCCACGCTCTGCTCTTGTTGAGGCTGCCGGGCAGCCCGCTCCAGGCGTGCTCTTTCGGCCAGGGGCCGAATGGTCTCCAACAGTGCCGAAGCTTCAAACGGCTTACGGAGGCTGGCATCGCTGCCCACGCGCTTTGCCCGCTCGTCATCGAATTCATCCAGAGGGCCGGCTGTCAGAACAAACCGGATCGCCGAAAATCGGGGATCCGCCCGCACAAACTGGCACAATGCAAATCCATCGCGCTTCGGTAGCGAGGCGTCCGCGAGAATCAGATCCGGGTCGACATCACCCAGCCGGAGAACCGCAGTTTCACCGTCCGTTACGGTGACCACTTCGAAGCCTTCTTCACGAAGTATGCGTTCGCCCAGACGTTGGGCGTTCGGGCTATGGTCCGCGAGCAGGATCCGGCTCACTTCTTCGAGTTGCCCTTATCCTTGCTTTTCTGATCCTTGTCTTTATCCTTTTTGGTCTTCTGCGGAATCGGCTGATGATTGGACGGCAAGGGCTCGGGCTGAACTGCCGCGGGTGGTGCCGTCGCCGCGGCCGGATCTGCGTTTTCAGGCTGCGGATTCGCTTCGTTTGGCGCGGGAGGGGGCGCCGTTCCCGGAGGCAGCTGCCGTGCATCCGGCTTGGTATCGAGATCAGAATTGTCGCCAACCGTAGATACCGTTACATCCGTCACGCCGGCTCCTCCCGCTCCGGCCGCGGGAGAAGGAACACTCGCCGGAATTGTCGGCCGTAGCGGCTCCATCTGCGGCGAACCGGACTTCGCGGCAGCCGATGTGTCAGGACCGCGGCGCATAAATCCAGTGGACTGCTGCATGAATCCCTGCTTGGTGGAATTCTCCGCCTCATACTTCATACGTGCCACGGCAACCGGGTCAGCTTCCGGAATCGGCAGTTCCATTTGCTGCAATTGTTGCCTGGCTTCCTCCGCACGCGGCGAAAGCGGATAGTCGCGGACAATTTTCGAATAAGCTGCGCCCGCTTTGTCGCGGAAGCGCGAGCCCATCTTCATATAGGAATCGCCGAGCTCCCACAACGCCTCATCCGAAGCGCTGAAGAGCGGAAAGTGATCGGCTAATCCCTGAAGTCTGTTAGCCGCGGCGGGAAAGCTGCCCTTCTTGTAATAGAAAGTGCCCACCCGGAATTCTCCGTTCGCCAGCACTTCCTGAATATTTCGCATCAATTGCTCCGCGCGCGGTGCAAACTTGGAATTTGGGAACTGTACCAGCAGCTGGCGGCACTCGTCCTCGGCGCGAAGCGCATGATTGGTATCCCGGTCCACTTTCTCCATCTGGCGATAGTGGATCATGCAAACCTTTTCCTGCGATTCTGCCGCTTCTTCCATCGTCGGGTAGAACAGAATGAAATCCTTGTATTCGGCTTCAGCCTGCGCTAACCCGTGAGAACCGCCCTCACGGAACCAGCTGTCAGCAATTGCCAGCTTCGCCTTGGCCAGATACTCACTGGTGTCGTAGGTGTTGATCAGCGTATTGAGCGTAATCCGCGCGACGCCGTAGCGGCCCTTCTCGATGTCCTCCACGGCTTTGTCGAACAGAACCTTGTCCGGCTGTTCTGTGTCTTTAGTGATCGGATTTTCGTAAACCTTGCGACGGCAGCCGCTGACGGCAAGCACGGCAAGGCAAAGGAGAATCGTGACAGCAGTGCGAAACATATTTAAAAACACCGGCTACTATTTTAACGGCACACCGCATGCGAAGTCTCGCCGAGCCATTCCACCGGCGCGGAGATTCGCTTCGGCACCGCAGACCGGCAAAACCACTACGCCCGGACGGTATTCGCCTGGCGCGCCAACTTCGTCATCTCGCGAAATGCCGCCGCGGGGTCCGGATTGCCGAAAATCGAAGTTCCCGCCACAACCCAGTCGCAGCCGGCACGGACGCATTCTTCCACGTTCTCCGCGCCAATTCCGCCATCCATCTCGATGGCAAACGAATAACCGCGCTCGCGCCGCTTGTGGTCGAGCGCTCGTACCTTATCCAGCACGCGCGGAATAAATTTCTGCCCGCCGAAGCCCGGGTTTACCGACATCACCAGCACATGATCCACGATGCCCAGAACTTCATCGAGCGTCGAGACTGGCGTCGCCGGATTGATCACCACGCCCGCCTTTGCCCCATGGTCGCGAATTAAAGTGAGAGTGCGGTCCAGATTCCGGCAGACTTCCTGATGAACCGATACCTGATCGGCACCCGCCGCAATGAACGCCGGAGCAAACGAATCCGGATCTTCGATCATGAGGTGAACGTCGATCACCAATCTGGTGATCCTCCGGACCGAATTCAGCACTGGCGGCCCCATCGTCAGATTCGGGACAAAGTGCCCATCCATTACGTCGAAATGCAGCATCGCCGCGCCAGCGGATTCAACTTGTGCGATCTGCTCGCCCAGGCGGGCGAAGTCGGCGGCGAGCAGTGAAGGTAGGATTTCAGGCACTCAATTCGATTCTATGATGGCGGCGAAAAAGCCGTCGCCTCCATCTGTACCCGGCCACAGCCGTATCGTCTCCTTTACCCGGTAACCGGCGACCACGTCTTCGTTTTCTTCGGGCTCGATCGAGCAAGTGGAATAAACCAGCCGCCCGCCCGGCGCAAGCACGGTCACCGCCTGCGCGAGTATCGCGCGCTGCCGCTCCTGGTGCCGTGGCAGATCGTTGGACGTGAGCCGCCATTTAATCTCCGGGTTGCGGGCCAGCGTGCCCGTACCGGAACATGGCGCATCCACCAGAATGCGGTCGAACAAATGCCGGAAGGGAAGCGGCATCTGCGCATCAAGCTGTACACGAAGCCCCGGCACCGAAGCCAGACGCCGGTGGCTGCGGTCGCAGGCCACAGCAGGCGAGGGAGAATGCTCGAGGGCCTGCCGCGTCTTATTGCCGGGCGCAGCGCAGAGGTCGAGGAACGACAAGCCGGGCCGAAGATCCAAGAGCGGCACAATCCGCCGCGACGCGGGGTCCATCCCGGAGGGCGGCACCGTCAACGAATGCTCCCCAATCGCCTCGGCGCGATCACCCCACCGCGCCAGCAGCCATTCGGGCGTAGACACCCGAGTGGCCCGATCCGGCCAGTGAATCTCCTGCCCTCGATCTTTTCTCAAGATGGCATTCACCAGCCCGGCGGCAGACCGCTTTCCTGACCGCTTCACCATCTCCACGCTCTCCGCTACCGCCGCATGTGGCGGTACGCGTTCGAGGAATCGCAGCTGGTAGAACCCCAGCCGCAAGGCCAGCAACACAGGCCGATCCAGCTTCGACGGGCTGGCCCCGCCGAGATGCAGGATCAGATAGTCAAGCTGCATCTGGCGCCTTAGAACGCCCAGCGCAAGCTCGTAAGCAAGCGCGGCATCCCGCGAATCGAGGGCAGCCGCAGCCTCCACCAGCGCGTCGTCGGAATGGCGTCCCTCCGCTACTTGCGTCAATACTCGAAGAGCCGCGGCGCGGGCAGGAGCTATTCCTGGCATAGTTCGCGGACCGCCTCCACCACCAAGTCCGGCTGATCGAGATGCACCCAATGGCGACCCTCGCTGGCCACGAGGTGCTTGCCGCGGGTGGATAGTGAGGCCAGCCGCACATGCTCCGCGCGTTGGGCTTCGGACAGATGCGCACCGGAAATCACAGTCAGCGGAGTATCGCCCAGCGGCTGCATCCGCGCGCCGTCCTCGCAGCTCTCTTCGAGCGCCTCGAGATACCGCCGCAGGGCAACAAAGCTGTCCGGGCGCGACCACTGCTGGCGGATCGTCGGCCAGGTCTCCCGCGGCATTTTTCCAATTTCGCCGATCAGCTGTTGGAGATTCTGATGCAAGCTGCCCTGGCGTCCAGACATCATCGAGATGGCGGCGCGAACCAGTCCCAAGCGCGCGGCTACCGCCATCCCGCGCATCAATTGCACGCCGCGCCTTAGCCGTGTGCGAGACTGTGGCGTTGGCGGCCACCATTCGCAGACGAGAATCGGGTCCACCAACACCAACCCGTGCACCATTTCCGGATGCTGCTCCGCGTACAGACGCGCGATCAGCGCGCCGAAGGAATGTCCGACGAAGATCGCCGGACCCGGCGGCTTCAACTCGCGAGCGCACTGCCGAGCGGTTCTCGACTCCGGCAACGCAGGCGAGAAGCCCAGCCCGGCGCGATCGTAAAGATAGACGCGCGCGAACTCCGCAATTCTTGGCGCGATGCCCAGCCAGTTCAGGTGCGTTGCGGATATTCCGGATTCGAAGACCACCCATGGCCCGGAATCGCCGAGGGTCTTGTGAAATACGTTCAACTCTGCGGCTGCTGTTGGTGTTTGATCGCGGTCATCGCAGTCGAAATCATCGCGCTCACATCCGTGAGATTCGCCGGCACGATCAGCGTATTTCCGGCCTTTGCCAGATTGCCGAACTGCGTAATGTATTGCTCGGCCACGCGCAGCTGTACCGCCTCCAGCCCTCCGGGCGAATTGATGGTCGCGGCCACTCGGCTGATGCCTTCCGCGGTGGCATTGGCAACGGCGAGGATCGCCGCCGCCTGTCCTTCGGCTTCGTTGATCTGCTGCTGTTTGCGCGCCTCGGATGCCTTGATTACCTGCTGCTTGTCACCCTCTGCGCGGTTGATAGCGGAATCACGCAGGCCTTCCGAAGTGAGAATTGCAGCGCGTTTTTCGCGTTCTGCGCGCATCTGTTTTTCCATCGCGTTCAATACATCCTGCGGCGGAGTAATGTCCTTGATCTCGTAGCGCAGAACCTTCACGCCCCACGGTTCAGTGGCCTTATCTAGTTCGCTCACCAACGCGCCGTTGATCGTCGATCGCTCTTCGAAAGTGCGGTCGAGTTCGATTTTCCCGACCTCGCTACGGAGCGTAGTTTGCGCCAGGAAAATGACAGCCGATTGATAATGGTCGATGCCGTAGCTCGCCTTCTCCGGGTTGAGCACCTTGAGATAGAGAACACCGTCAATCGTCACCTGCACGTT